>SCTT01000216.1 GCA_004322435.1 bacterium | reverse complement strand
CTAGCGGCGGAAACGCCCCCTCCGGCGCCTCAGACCGCTCCGGCCCCTGCGCCCGCGGCGGCTCCGACGGCCTGGCGGCCCAAGCCCAAGCGCGACACCTCGTGGCAGACCGCGAGCCGCCAGTACGACGACTCCGTCGGCGAGGCCGGCCACTTCTACCACCAGACGGTCGTCATCCCGGGCGTCCTGCGGATGCTCCGCCTGGGAGACACCGAGTGCGTGAAGCTCTTGGACCTCGCCTGCGGCCAGGGCGTGCTCTCTCGCACCTTGCCGGTGACGGTGGAATACTGGGGCGTGGACCTCTCCGAGGACCTGCTCGCCTCGGCGCGCAAGCAGGACGCGCGGCCGACCCGCCGCTACATCCACGGCGACGCCTGCGGGCCGCTGCCCTTCGACGACGTGGACTTCACGCACGCGGCCTGCGTGCTGGCCCTGCAGAACGTCGACCGGCCCGAGGCGCTCATCGCGACCGCGGCGGCGCACCTGGCGCCCGGCGGACGGCTCGTGCTCGCGATGAACCACCCCTGCTTCCGCATCCCGAAGCAGTCGAGCTGGGGCGAGGACATGCGCGCGCGCATCCGCTTCCGGCGCATGGACCGCTACCTGTCGCGCCAGCGCATCGCCATCCAGATGAACCCCAGCCTGGGGACGGCCAGCCCCGAGACGTGGTCGTTCCACGCGCCGCTCTCGGACGTGTTCGGCTGGTTCCGCTCGGCGGGGCTCTACGTGGAGTCGCTCGAGGAGTGGGTGTCCAACAAGAAGAGCGCCGGCCCCGCCTCGGTGATGGAGAACCGCGCCCGGGCCGAGTTCCCGCTGTTCCTCAGCATCTCGGCCATCAAGCCCCGTTAGTTCCGAAACGTGCCTGACCCTCTGGTTCCATAAGTTCCGGAACGTGCCTGACCCTTTAGTTCTGGAGCTTGCCGCGTAGGAGCGTCGCTCTTAGGAAATCCCTGTCGGGACCGTCGAGTTCCTTGCCGGCGAGCATCTGCACGTGGCCGGGCTGGGCTAGGACCGTCAGCTCGTTGACCGTCGTGAGGTCGGTGGGCAGCTCCCAACCTAAAGACAGCCCCAGGCGCACCGCCGAGAGGTGCTGCATCGCTTCCTCGTAGGTCATGAGGCGCGCGTGCTCGAGCGAGCCCACCGCCCGGAACACCATGTCCTCGAGCCGGGTCTTCCCGAGGCCGCGCACGAGTTCCGTGCGCGCCTTGGTCTCGCCGCGCACCAAGGTCTCCACGTGGTCGGAGACGGACTTCACGAGCTCGGCCTCGGTGGGGCCCAAGGAGCGCGCGTTCGAGACCTGGTAGAAGTCCCCCAAGACCTTCGTGCCCTCGCCGTAGTGGCCGCGGGCGATGAGGCCCGCCGCGCCCAGGCGCTGGAGGACGCCGTTCACCTGGCCGGTGAGGGCCAGGCCGGGCAGGTGCACCAGCGCCGAGGCGCGCAGGCCGGTGCCGACGTTCGTCGGGCACGCGGTGAGAAAGCCCCACTCGGGGTGGTAGGCGACGTCGAGGCGCTCGCCGAGCTCGTCGTCGGCGCGCGAGACCGCCGCGTGCAGGTCCTCGAGGCAGAGGCCCGAGTCCACGCCCTGCAGGCGCAGATGGTCCTCTTCGTTGACCATGACGCTCAAGACCTCGCGGTCGCCGACGACCACGCCGCGGGCGACGGGGGTCTCCGTCAGCAGGCGGCTGGCGAGGCGGCGCTCGACGAGGAACTCGCGGTCCACCGCGTCCACGTCCTCGAGCCGGACCCGGGCCGCCTGGGCCGTCGACGGCGAGGCGACGGCGGCCGCGAAGGAGTCCTTGAGCACCGCCGCGAGGTCGGCCGGCTGCGCCCGCAGCGGAAACGGGCGGCTGCGCAGGTTCCGGGCGAGGCGCACGCGCGAGGACAGCACGACCTCGTGGCGCGGGCCGGTGGGGCGGGCCCAGGCCATCTTCACGCGGAGCATCGCCGAGAGGATCATGGGCTTTTGAGCTTCTTGAGCTGGTCGCGCAGCTTCGCGGCGTCCTCGTAGGCCTCGCGGCGCAGCGCCTCGTCCAAGCGGCGCTTGAGCGAGGCCGTCTCGTCGGTGCGGCGCTTGGCGTCGAGCGAGCGCTTGGCGTTCGGGGAGGCCTTCCCGGCGTGTTTGACGGCGCCCTGCATCTCCTTGAGGAGGCCTTTGAGGGGCTCCGCGAAGGAGTCGTAGCAAGAGACGCAGCCGAGGATTCCGGTCTTCTTGAACTCGGTCCAGCGCAGGCCGCAGGAGGCGCAGCGGGCGGGGGCGGCTTTCGGAGGGGGCGGGACGGCTCCCAACAGCGACAAGAGGCCCGCCACCGCCGGCGGCATCGCGGAGGCGCCCTCCGCGTCGGCGCAGGGGAGGCACAGGTGGGTCTCCGTCACCTGGTTGTCGACGATGACCTTGACGATGAAGGTCGCCTGGGCTTTCTTGCAGCGGGCGCAGAGCACGGCGCCCTCCCGGGCCCTAGACCTTGACCGGCTCGTACACCGCGGCGCCCGACTCGGGCGACTTGGTGTACTCGCGGAAGGCCCGGATGAGCTCGGTCGTGAGCGGGCCGGGCTTGCCGTCGGCGACGACGCGCCCGTTCAAGTACACGACGCCGATGATCTCGGCGCCGGTGCCGGTCACGAAGATCTCGTCGGCGCGGTAGAGCTCGGGCACGGTGAAGACCGTCTCGTGCACCTCGAGCCCCAGCTTCTCCTTGGCGAGCTTGATCGCCACGTTGCGGGTCACGCCCTCGAGGATGCCCACGTGGACGGGCGGGGTGTGGACCTTGCGGTTGCGGATGAAGAAGATGTTGTCGCCCGAGCACTCCGCGACGTAGCCTTCGCGGTTGAGGAGGATCGCCTCGTCGCAGTCGGAGCGGGAGGCCTCGGCGCGGGCGAGGATGTTGTTCAAGTAGTTGAGCGACTTGATCGAGGGGCTCAGCGTATCCGGGGAGATGCGGCGCAGGTGCGAGACCATCACGCGCAGGCCGCGCTTATAGACCTCGTCGGAGTAGAGCTTGATCTTGTCGGCGATGACGATGACGGTGGGGACCTTGCACTTGCGCATGTCGAGCCCCAAGTCGCCGGTGCCGCGGGTGACGACCACGCGGATGTAGGAGTCCCGCAGCTCGTTGGCCCGGACGGCCTCGAGGATGACCCGGGTCAGCTCCGCCGGGGGCATCGGGATGTCCATCAGCACGCACTTGGCCGAGTGGTAGAGCCGGTCGACGTGCTCCTTCAACTGGAACACGCGGCCGTTGTAGGCGCGGATGCCCTCGAAGACCCCGTCGCCGTAGAGGAGGCCGTGGTCGAAGACCGAGACCTTCGCGTCGTCTTTGTCGTAGAAGCGGCCGTCGATCCAGATCTTCATGGTCTCTCCTCGGCGAGGCGCCCGTCCCGCAGGCGGACCGTCCGGCTGGCGTATCCCACGGCGTCTTCGTTGTGGGTCACCATCACGACGGCCACGCCGAACCGTCCGGCGAGCTCCTTCAGACGCGAGAATACCAATTCGGCGTTCGGCCTGTCGAGGTTGCCGGTCGGCTCGTCCGCGAGGAGCGTCCCCGGGCTGTTAAGCAACGCCCGTGCCAGGGCGACGCGCTGGCGCTCGCCGCCTGAGAGGGCGGCCGGGAAGCGCTCGGCCAGGGGGCCGACCCCTAGGACGTCCAAAAGCTCGCGGGCCCGGGCATCGAGGCCGGCCAGCGAGCCGCCCGAGGCGGCGGCGATGCGGCCGGGCATCAACACGTTCTCGAAGACCGTGAATTCCTTCATCAGCGCGTCGAACTGGAACACGAAGCCCACATGCTTGTTACGGAGCGCGGCGCGCGCTTCTTCCGGCATCGCGGCGGCGGGGCGGCCCGCGACCAGGACCTCGCCGGCGGTGGGGCGGTCCATCAGGCCCAGCAGGTTCAGAAAGGTGGACTTGCCGGAGCCGCTCGGGCCCAGGACGGCCACGAACTCGCCGGCGCGCACCGTAAGGTCCACGCCCTTGAGCACTTCCGTGTGCGCGGGGCCCTCGCCGTAGCCTTTCGTCAGCCCGCGGGCCTCGAGGACGACCTCAGCCATAATGGATGGCCTCGATGGGGTCGATGCGGGAGGCGCGCCAGGCCGGGAAGACGGTGGCGGCCAAGGTGAGCAGGAAGCCGGAGACGGTCACCCAGGCGAAGTCGAGGGGGTCCACCGCCACCGGGACGCGGGACAGGTAGTAGATGTCGGCGGGGAGTTCGACGATGGGATAGCGGGCGATGACCCAGCAGAGGGTCAGGCCCAGCGCCAGGCCCAAGAGCGTCCCGAAGCCGCCGATGAGGAGCCCTTCCCAGACGAAGATGCGGCGGATCATCGCCGGGGTGGCCCCCATCGCGCGCAGGATGCCGATGTCCCGCATCTTCTCGCTGCCGAGCAAAATCAGGTTCGAGGCGATGTTGAAGGAGGCCACGAGGATGATGAGCAGGAGGATCAGGAACATCACGGCCTTCTCGAGCTTGAGCGCCGCAAAGAGGGTGCGGTTCATGTCGTTGAAGGACCGCACCGCGTAGTCCCAGCCGAGCGCGGTCCGCAGCGCGTCGGCCTCGGATTCGGCCAGGTCCAGGGAGGAGAGCCTCGCCTGGTAGCCCGAGAGCCCGCCGGGGGTCTTGAAGAAGCCGGCGGCCTCGCCCAGGAGGCAGTAGGCCGTCGAGGCGTCGTACTCGTAGTAGCCCGTCTTGAGGACCCCCACGACCTTGAAGCGCTTCATCGCGGGGATGAGGCCCATCGGGGAGTCGAGCCCCTGCGGCGAGATGACCACGACGGCGTCGCCGATCCAGGCCCCGAGGTTCTTCGCCAGCTCCTCGCCGAGGACGATCCCGGCGACGGGTTTTCCTTGGAAGACGTGACTCTCGCTCAGGCCGGCCCAGGAGCCTTCGGTCACGGCCTTCTCGAGCTCGTTGACCTTGAACTCCTGGGAAGGCTCGATGCCCTTGACCACGACCCCCGTGGACCTCCCCTCGTAGGTCAAAATGGCCTGGCCGAGGGCGAAGGGGGCGCGCGCGACCACGGACTTGCGGGCGTCGAGCGCCGCTTCGGCCTTGGCCTTGCGCGCGGCGTCCATGTGCGCCGCCACGGTCAGGTGCGACTGCGCGCCGACCACCTTGCGGCGTATGTCGGACTGGAAGCCGTTCATCACCGCGAGCGTCGTCAGCAGGGCGGCCACGCCGATGCAGACTCCGCCCACGCCGATGAGGGTGGTCAGCGCGGTGAAGACGCCCTTGCGCTGGGCCTTGAGGTACCGGCGGGCGATGAAGAGTTCGAACATCCGGCGCCCGCTACTCGGGCTTCAAGGTCGGGAAGAGGATGACCTCGCGGATGGTGGTCGTGTCCGTGAAGAGCATCGTCAGGCGGTCGATGCCGAAGCCGATGCCGCCGGTGGGGGGCATGCCGTGCTCCATGGCGGTGACGAAGTCCTGATCCAGGAGCTCGGCCTCCGCGTGGCCGCCGGCCTTCTGCTTGGCCTGCTCCTCGAAGCGCCCCGCCTGGTCGAGAGGGTCGTTGAGCTCCGTGTAGGCGTTGGCGAACTCCATCCCGGCGAAGAAGAGCTCGAAGCGCTCCACCAAGGACTCGTCGCCCGGCTTGCACTTGGCCAGCGGGGTGATGGCGGTGGGATGGTCGAAGACGAAGGTGGGCTCGGGCATGTGGCATTCGATGTAGCGCTCGAAGAGCGCGTCGAAGACCTTGGCGTCGGGGACTTCGGCGGCGTGCGGCACGCCCTTGCGGGCGGCCAAATCGCGCAGGCCCTCGGAGTTGAATCCCTTGCCCTTGAGGCACAGATGGATGTCCTC
>SCTT01000215.1 GCA_004322435.1 bacterium | reverse complement strand
GGCGCGCGCGCAACCCGACGTTGTCCGCCGGGCAGGCGGCGACGCAGTCCAGGCAGAAGGTGCAGTCCATGTTGCCGACCTTGCGCGGCAAGAAAAGCCCCAGCTCGCAGCCGCGCAGGACGACGAGTCCTCCCTCCCGGCGCCCGCGCAGGCAATCCTTGGTGCGGCACCCCGCGCAGACGGACAGGTCTTTGGCGGACACCTCGAAGGGCGAGAGCGCCGAGGCCGCGAAGTTGAACTGGCCGAGCGGGCAGACCCACTTGCAGAAGGGAGCGCCGGCAAACGCCGCGTCCGCCGCGAGCGCCGCGGCGAAGTAGGCGAGGATGAGGGACCCCGTGAGAACCGGCGAGGACCACAGGCCCCAGCGCTCGTAGGCGAAGAGGATGAAAGCGAAGAGGACCAGGGCCGGGGCCTTCGTGCGCAGAGCCCGGGGCCAGCGGCGGGCCGGGGCGGTGAACCGGCGCGCGAGGTCGCGGACCAAGGTGAACGGGCAGGCGGCGCAGAAGAGGTTTCCGGCGGCGAGGAGCGTCAGGATGAGGAGCCCCCGCCAGTGCACCCAGACCGCGACGGTCGTCAGGTTGCGCGGGGCGAAGTCGGGGCCCGCGAAGGCCTGCCAGACGAGCACGCCCGCGGCGGCCAGGGCCGCCCACTGGAAGGCCCGGCGCGCTCTCACGGCGCGACCCGGACCGGGAGCCGCCCCCGTGCGCGGCGCTTGTCCTTCCACGACGCCTCGAAAAGCACGCTCCAATCACCCGCCATCGTCCAGGTCACGTCGGCCTCATACCGCCCGGCCGCCGTCTCGCTGGCGCGCGCGAAGACCGGGACCATGCCGGGGTGGGCCATGTCGGCCGCGAAGGCGGCCTCGGCGGCGGCCGCGGCCGAGCGCGCGACGATGCGGGTCGGACGGCCCACGGCGGCGGGTCCGGGCGCGTCGAAGGAGACGGGTTCGCCGGCGGGAGGCTTGCGGCACGCCGCGCCCAAGAGCAGCGCGGCGAACGCCGCTAGACGTGCGCGAGGCGCGCGTGCCACGCGCAGGCGCAGTGCTGCTCGGCGGCGTCTTCGGCCGAGGGGAACATGTGGTAGTACATCGCCACCAGCATCGGGACGAAGACGACCGCGTTGTAGAAGAGGTGGAGCTCGACGCGCGGGATCCAGAGCTGGAGGACGCTCATCGGGACCGGCGAGCCGAAGAGGTTGTGGTGCGCGAGCGCCTGGCCCTGCAGCAGGCCGTGCTCGATGTGGTGCCAGAACTGGATCCACAAAGAGAGGGTCCACCAGAACTTGGACTTGCCGGTGAAGCCCGGCTTGAGCAGCCAGATGCCGATGAGCATCACCAGGGCGTAGGCGTAGTGGAGGAACTCGGATTTGACGAGCCAGGGGTAGAAGAGGCCCAGCATCCCCCCCGCCGCGGGACGCGCCCAGTGCAGGACGTACACCTGCCAGGCCTGGGCCAGGTGCTCGCCCCAGTGGGCCAGCACGATGACCATGAAGGCCTGGTTGGCGGGTTTGTGCCAGGGGCCGTTTAAACGGTCGAGGAAGGATTCGGGCGCGGCGCAGGCGGCGGTAGTCGTCATCGTCGGTTCAGTGTAGTCCCTGAAGCTCCCAGCGTCAAGATTCCAGCGCCCGCACCGCCGGGTCGATCTTGTCCACCGCGATGAGGATGCGCGCCGCGTGGTGGCCCAGCGCCGTCCCGTACACGGTCGTGATGTTGATGCCCGCGTCGGCCAGGCGCCGGGTGATGACGCCGAGCTGGCCGGGCTTGTCCTCCACCTCGACCGAGAGCAGCCGGTTCTCGACGGAGGCGAAGCCCGCCTTCGAGAGCACCGACGAGTAGTCGCCGCCTCCCTCCAAGGCCACGCGCACCAGCCCCGAGTCGTCGCGCACCTCGGAGGCGATGCCCACCATGTTGATGCCGGCCGCGGAGAACAGCTCCGCGAGCCGGGCCAGGGCGCCCGGCTTGTTGGGCAAGAAGATCGAGTACTGCGTGAGGACGGTGACTTTCATGGGTTCCTCGGGCGGAGCCAGCCTTTGACGAGCAAGGTCTCGGCGACCTGGATGGAGTTGAGCGCGGCGCCTTTAAGGAGGTTGTCGGAGCAGACCCACACCGCGAGCTCCTTCGCGGTCGCCCCGCGGCGCCAGCGCGCGGCGTGCACCGCGTCTGTGCCGCC
>SCTT01000214.1 GCA_004322435.1 bacterium | reverse complement strand
GGCCGGTAGTACAGCGGCCGGCCTTTGGCGACTCCGTCGAGAGCGACCCACCTGCGGCCGTCCCAGCCTTCGAGGTACACATGGTCGAAGCTGGGACTGCGCGGGTCCCTCTGGACTACGACGATGCGGCTCTGGATGCCGATGGCGCCTAAGAGCGTCATCAGCAGGAGCGTCGCGTCGTCGCAGTCCCCCTGCAGCTTTCCGTATGACTCGGATTCAGAGAGCAGTCTGTCCGGGGTCTTGAGCTGTTCGAACCCTAGCGAGTCCCCGACGAATCGCCAGCGGGCACGCACGAAAGTCGCGACGGCCTCGAGTTGGGCCGCGGGTCCGTCGGCCTGCTCGAGGCCGACGAGGCGCTGGGCGAACTGGACGATGCGGGGGTCGCGCAGCGCGTCTCGGTAGATCGATTGCATCCGGCGGACGGTGGCCTCGACGCCGGCGTCGCCCTCCGGGATCTGGTGGAGCTGCCAGGGGAGGGCCACGCGCTCATGCTCCCTGCCCGGCCTTGGCCAGGCCGTCCGCGAGGACCTTGAGGAGCTCCCGCAGCCAGGGCGTGTGCTGCTTGAGCGGACCGTGCGCGGCGACCATCGCCCCGACGGTCTCGGGGTCCTCGGCGAAGTCCTCGAGCTCCTCGCGCATCGGCGAGCCGGCCGGGACGCTCTTGAGAAGCCCGTCGACCACGACGGCCGACGCGATGCCCGATTCGATGGCCGCCTCGAGGTCCTTGATGTTGGGAGCGAGTTGGGGCCAGAGGTTCGGGTACCTGGCGGCGAAGGGGTGCGGGGCGGCCGCGGGGGCCGCGGGGGCCGCTGCGGCCGGCGCGGGCTCCTCCTTCTTGGGCGCCGCCAGCTGGGGCGCCGGCGCCGGGGCCTCGCCGCGGCGCTCGAGGGAACGCTCGATGAGGCGGCCCAGGATGCCGATGACCTTGAGGTCCGGCGTGCCCTCGCCGTCGCCGCCCGCCTCGTCCTTGAGCTCGCGGATGATGCCCATCGTGTCGCGCATGAGCGAGAGCGGGTTCGCGGGCTTGCCGCCGGCGCCGCCGGCCAGGCCGGTGACCTCCTTCACGATGCCGAGGATCTCGGTGATGCTCGGCCCCGCGGGGCGGTTGCCGATGGCGGCCGCGAGCGCCTTCATGCTCTCGAGCTGCATCGCGGCGTTGGCGCGCTGGGCCTCGGCGGCCTGGTTGAGGAAGAGGATCAGCAGGTCGTTGTGCGGGCTCGCCGGCGCCGGCGCGGCGGCCGTGGCCGGCTCGACGGCCTTCGGCTGCACCGCGGCGTCGTAGTCGATCTCGAACTGGCCGCCCCACTGGCCGTTAGCCTTGCGGACGATGAAGCGGTAGGCGCCGCCGCCGTAGGCCAGCGCGACCGAGTCGGGGTCGAAGCCTTTCGTCGGACGGCCTGGCAGGCGCTTGTACTCGAGCGCCTCGGGGCCCTTGCGCCAGATCTCGACCTTGCCGCCTTCCTCGCCGAAGGCGCGGCGCATCGCCTCGAGGTCCGGGTCGTTGACCGACTTATCGGTTGGGTCCATCTACGCTGATGTTTTAACCGGAGCGCGGCCGGCTTGCAAGGTGTGTGGTCTATTTGTCGCGGCGTCTTTTCTCTCGCCACCGACGGCAGGCGGCGGCGTTCGCGCCCGGGTGCGCCGCGCGCCACTTAGCCGAGCGGCGCCGTATCTGGGCGCGGTGCGCGGCCGCCCACTTGTCCGATTTGACGCGCGCCGCCCGCGGGTTCTTCCGGCGCCATCGCCGGCCGCGAGCGGCGCGCACGGGAGACTGCATCATCCCAGGAGCCGGCCGAGCAGGCTGCCGGCGAGCGCGAGGTCCTCGACGATGCGCGGGTCCTTCTTGACGGCGTCGACGGCCGCCTGCACCTTGCGGCGCAGCTCGGCGACCGAGTCGGCCCGCATGGGGATCTTCACCGTCATCGTCGTCGAGTCCTCGAACTCGAGCGTCACCTTGACGGGCGTCGTCTTCATCCTCTGGGCTCGGCGATGTTCGCCTCGACGAAGAGCCGCCGCGTCCACCGCGCCGTCGAGAGCACGGCGCACTGCTTCTCAGATTTGTCGTACCAGGCGCATTTCTGCTCGATGCAGTTGAAGTTGAGCGCCACAGCCTGCGGCTGGCCGAACACGCCGCCCGGCTTCATGGCGACCTGGCTTAAGAGCGGGCAGGCCTTCCCGTCCACGTTCGCATTCTCCATCGTCATCCCTCCTTGGGGTCCATCGTGCTCACGTCGTAGGGGTTGCCGGCTCCGAGCGCGCTCGGACGCGGCGGCGCCGCGTGGCCGAAGGCGTCGAGCGTCCAGATGCGGTAGTGGCAGTCCTTGTGGTCGCAGCGCCACTGCTGGACCCGGCGCCAGAAAAACTGCACGCCGGCCGACATGAGCCGCGCGCAGCGGGGGCAGCGCGGGAAGCCGATCAGGACCTGGTCGGCGCCGGCGGCGCGGCGCATCAGTCGCTCGACGCCCAAGGTGCGCAGCGTGGCCTCGAGCTGGCGCTCGGCGTCCTCGACGCTCGTGCCCCAGCACGGCACCGGGAACCAGTCGTTGTAATCGCTCGAGAGCTCAAGCCAGTAGACCTTCCCCCGCCAGCCCAGCGGCGCCGGCGCGGGGCCCGACCAGCGGCGGTAGGCGTGGTAGAGCCACTTCCGCCGCAGGCGCTCGTGGACCCACGCGCCCAGCTCCCCGGAGCTCACGCCGCCCTCGAGGCCGACCGGCGGCCGGCCTGGATCCCGGGACCTGGCCGGGATTTGGCCGCGAAGAACCCGCTAATTCGCCGCAGGAGAGCCGCCAAGGGGCCGTCCTGGCTCCGGAACGCGTCCCGAGCCATCAGATGCCTCCCTGCGGCTTTCCGCCGCACAGGCGCTCTTCAAAGGGCCTCACGGACCACGTCACGGACCGCTCGCCGTTTTGGACCTGGAAGGTGACCCCCACCGCGTCCCGGCGCCGGGCCTCGAGCTCCTGGACCAGGTCGATGAGCTTAGACCGCGCCGCGGCCTCGTCTGGCGTCTCGAGGACCTGGCGCTCGCCCTTGAGGACGATGTAGCGCCGGCCGAGCCGGTGGATCTTCTCGAGGCGCTTGCCGAACTCTCGCCAGGCCGTCGCGTCGAACGGCCCCTCGTAGCGCAGGCGCCCGTCGGCGCAGGACGGCTCTTTCGACGTCACCGTGAAGAAGTACTTCATCGCTTGACCCTCCTCCCTCGCTTGCCGACCGGGGCCGCGAGCCGCAGCAGCTCCGTCACCTGCGGCAGCGCCCCGAGATATTTCTGGACGACGCGGCCGCCGGGATGCCGGACGACCAGGTAGGCGTAGGGCCCGTGCGGGCAGCTCGAGCAGCACGGGTTCGAGCAGTTGCGCCGCTGGACGCGCAGCGAGACCGGCACGCCGGCGCCGCGCGAGCAGCCGCCGGGCCCGAAGTCGGCCTCGAGCTCGAGCGCGACGAACTTCTTCTCGAAATACTTTCCGCTCGACGAAGGCTCAATCATCTCGACGTAGACCCTAGCCACGGGCGAGCTCCCGCACGAGCTGCGGCTGCGCGCGCTCCTCGAGCTGGCGGCGGCCGCGCGGCGTGTCGCCGCGGGCGCGCTTCTGGCGGCGCACGAAATCGCGCAGCGCCAGGTGGAGCTTGCGCGCCACGCCCTCGGGCAGCTCGACGGGCCGGCCGCCCACGTCGAGCACGACCGTCGCGCCCTGGCCGCCGCGCGGCGACCGCTCCGTCACCGTCAGCAGGTCCCAGTTGAAGAGCTCGTTCATGCCGTTGTCCTCTCTCGGTGCGGCTCGCTTACGTCGATGGCGCGGCTACAGGAGCCGTTCCCTCCGTGCGCCGTGGCCGGGTCGTGGTCGTTTATCGTGGGAAGAGAGCCGGCGCGGCCGCCTTCCGTCGAGGTCGCGGCTCCCTTCCGTCCCGCCGGCTCGACTCCTTTTGCCGTGCCCAGGGGGGTTAGGGGGGATTCACAAGGCACGGCGTCCTGATGAGTTAATATGGGGGGGGCAGAAAATTGCCGCGTCCGGGCAGTTGTCCCCAGGCTATCCCGGGTTGTGGATAACTTGGACTCGGGCACCCAGGTCGAGAGCCCGGTCGGCCGGCGGATCTCCCAGAGCGACGTCCCCAGCTGGACGCGCTTGATGGGCCGGCAGAGCTCGTCGTCCTCGCGCTCGACGACGACGAGCTGCGCGTCCTCGAGCTCGCGCAGCGCCGCGCGCGTCGTGCGCACGCTCAAGTCCAGCTCGAGCGCCAGGCGGTCGGCCGAGAACGTGCCGACGAAGTCGCGCTGGCGCAAGAGGACCCGGGCGATGAAGATGAGGACGTCCTTGGCGGCCGGCGCCAGCCGGCGCACGTCCCCCTCGGGGCCCGCGATACCTTTTTCGCAGACGTCGAGGACCGCGTCCATGCGCAGCCGGGCGTCGGCGTGCGGGCCGACCCAGAAGCGGCGGTCCGGCGCGGGCCCGCGCTCGCGCAGCGCCCGCGCCAG
>SCTT01000213.1 GCA_004322435.1 bacterium | reverse complement strand
CTCAAGGCCGTCACCGCGAAGCACGCCAACGACCCCCTCATCAACATGTGGGTCGCCTTCTTCGCGCTCGACCGCCTGGCCGCGGCGGACGCCGCCGCGGTGCCGATCGGCGGCATCGACGGCGTCCTCTCGACCGCGCTCAAGGCCGCGGCGAAGGCCGATGCGGCCCGCCTCGGCCTCATCGCCCAGGTCAAGCCCGGCGAAGAGGACAAGCTGCCGCCGCCCGTCCTGGCCCAAGCGATGGGGCTCATGGACCGCTCCCTCGACCGCGCCGCCGAACAGGGCGTCAACGCCGACCCCCTCTCGCTGGCCGCCCGCCAGCAGGTCGACGAGGCGGCCAAGGCCCTCATCATCGAGGGCGTGAAGGTCTTCCCCGACCTCAAGGCCCGCCTGCAGGCCGACGGCGTGATGCTCCCCGACGCCCCGGCGACGAACTACGGCGGGTCCGAGTACGACGGCTACGACGACTACCACGGCCACGGCGGGCGCTTCGGCGGCACCTACGGCGGCTACTCGAACCCCAGCGCCGTCTATCGCGAGCACTACACCCGGGCCCAGCTGGCGGCCTTGGCCGCCGCCGTCGCCGACCAGGCCGCCAAGGCCGGCGCGCAGGCGAAGCCTGAGCAGCGCGAGTTCGCCGACCGCGCCCTCAAGGTGCTCGAGGCCGCGGCCCCCGTCGCCGAGAAGTCCGGCATGCCGCAGGGCGGCACCGCCGCCGAGGCCGCCGCCGTCGACATGAACGCCCTCCTCGCCGAGGCGCACCAGAAGCTGCCCGGGCAGACGATGCTCGCCGAGGCGCGCGCGGCCCAGCTGGCCCCCAACGCCAACATCTCTAACGACAAGGACCGCTCCTACCGCCAGGCCTACTCCGCCGAGGAGCTCGTGAAGCTCCGGACGCTCTTCGCCGACATCCTCAACCGCGGCGAGACCCGCCAGGACGGCAAGGCCTATCCGCTCTCCTGGGACCAGAAGCGCTTCATGGCCGACGCCATCGGCAAGGCCGACGCCCTCATCAAGAAGCACTACCCCGAAGCCGCCGCGGCCCTGCCGGCCGACGCGCTGGCCGCCCCGCTCGCCGACCTGTCGGCCGCCGTGGCCAAAGGCGACGCGGCCGGCGTGACGAAGGCCCTGACGGCCCTGAAGACCGCCTACGACGCGGCCCCGGTCAAGGACGTCGTCCTCGCCCGCTTCCAGGCCGCCTACTCCCCGCAGGCCGCGGGATATAAGGACGAGGTCCGCATCCAGGTCCTCGAGTTCTGGCTGGGCCGCCTCGCTCAGGACGGGGCGAAGCTCGACAAAGAGGGCGTGCAGAAGGTCCTCGACGCCGTGGCGCCCCGGATGATGGAGGCCAAGGTGGCGCTCAAGGCCTACGCGCTCCTCGGAAACGCCCTGACCGCGGCCCGGGCCAACGGACAGGACATGACGGCCCTCCTTTCCTTTACGCAAAGCGAGCTGGCCGAGGGCGCCAAGCGGACCCTCGGCGGCGCGAAGGACGCTCTGTCCGCCGACGCCCACAAGGCCTTCCAAGCCCGCCTCTCCGAAAGCCGCGTGCTCGTCGGCGAGAACAGCCTGCGCAAGGCGGTGAAGCCCGTCCACCTGCGCGCCCTCTCCGCGGCCCTGACGAAGTCGCTGGGCGAGGCCAAGGGCCCCAAGGTCCAGCAGACGCTGGGTTGGACCGTGCCGACCGTCGAGTCCCTCCTCAAGGTCGCCGCCGCCGCGGGAGCGGCCGACGGCGGCTCGACGCCCGAGCTCGTGGCCGACCTCGCCAACGAGGCGCTGTCGAAGGGCAACGCGGCCTTCCCCGGCAACACGTTCTTCGACCAGCTGCGCGCCGAAAAGCTGGCCCCGGCCGGCACCGTCAACGACTGGGAGACCGCGCTGGCGCCGAGCTACTCCGCCGCCGAGCTGCGCGCCCTGCACGCCTTCGTGACCCGCGTGCTCTCCTCGGGCCAAGGCTGGGACTACAACCGCAAGCCCGCCGAGCTCTCCGCCGCCCAGGGCCGCGCGCTGGCCGACATCGCGGAGCGCCTGGACGTCCTGATGGCGAAGCACTACCCGAAGGAAGCCGCGCTCTCGCCCGTGGGCCTGGGCCGCTACGTCGAACAGGCCGCCCAGGGCGACGCCGCGGCCCGCGCCGGGGCCTCCGCCCGCCTGGCCGCCGCCGGCTCCCCGGCCGAAGTCATGGCCCTCTTGGGCGCCGCCGCCGACCGCGTCCCCACCCCGGCCGGCCAGAAGATCGTCGTGGACCTCCTGGCCGAGGCGCTGACGGGCAAGCACGGCGCGGCGCTGGCCGACAAGGACGAGGCCAAGGAGCTCCTGACCTCCATCGCGGAGAAGCGCGGCGCCGCCGCCGAGTCGGAAGTCTGGAACCGCCTGGCCGCCGTCGCGCAGGCCTCCGGGTCGCCCGTCCTCAAGGCCTTCCTCCTCAAGTCCGTCAACGAGCGCGTCGGCGCGCTGGCCGAAGAGGTGCAGAAGGCCGACGGCGCCGAAGAGAAGCTCGTGAAGTCCGGCGTCATCCGCAAGGAAGGCTACTCCTCGAAGGTGCGCGGCGCCTTCACGCAGCGCCACATCATCGGCTTCTCCGGCGTGACGGCGTCCGTCCTCAAGCAGAAGGGCCTCA
>SCTT01000212.1 GCA_004322435.1 bacterium | reverse complement strand
GGGGACGTTTACTTCCTTTGCTCACATCCCCTCGCCGCCGGCAAGACCGTCCAGCGGACCGCCCAGTCAGCGGCGGGATGCTTCACGACCTCTAAAGGGGCCCGCTCGCGCAGGTCTCCCTTTCCAAGCCACCGGATTCTAGACAAACCGTTTTCGGACTGTCAAGCGGTCCTCAAACGGTTCTGCCAGGTCCGAGAGGCGTTTTTGGATAGTCACTCTGTGTTGCTGAGTGTTATCCAGTCTCGCCCCTCGTCGGAGCCCCGCAATAAAAAACGCCGGGCCTCGACGACGGGCTCGGCGTACTTGGGTCCTATTATAGGGAAGGACCCCCCCCTTGTCAACAGTTTTATGCCGGGTTTAAGTCATTTACGGGCCTTAGCCCACGACTCCCAGTAAGTACCCGGGTACAGGATCTCGATGCGCTGGAAGGCGGCCTTCGCGTCCTCGGTCTTGCCCTGCGCGGCCAGGCAGCGGGCGAGGACGGCGTGGGTCTGCGGAGCCAGGTAGTGGTCCTGGTGCGCGTCGAGGAACTTCTGCGCGGAGGCCGCGGCGGCGGGGCAGTCCCCCGCCCCCTCCTGCGCCAGGGCCAGGCCGGAGAGCGCCATCGGGGCGGCCGCGGCGTCGCCGGGCTGCGCCAAGAGCTCCTGATAGGACTGCCCGGCTTCCTTGAATTTGCCCTGCTGGAAGAGGACGTCGCCGGCCAACAGGCGCGCGTAGCCGGCGGCCGCGGTGCCGCCGTGGGCCTCGGCCACGGCCTTCACCTGTCCGAGCGCGGCGTCGGTCTGCCCGGAGTAGGCGTACGCGGTGGCGGCGGCCAGGCTGGACCAGGCGTCCTCGCGGGCCTGGTGGCGGCGGAAGACGAAGGCGACGGCGACCAAAACGACGGCCGCGGCGCCCAGCCCGCTCCAGAGGGCCTGCTGGGGGTGGAGCTTCACCCAGCGGAAGCCGCCCTCCAGGACGTCGGCCACCTCGTTGCGCTTGATGTCTTGCTTCGTGATCTCTTGGTTCATGGTGTCCTTTGGCCGAAGAATGCCCCCGGAGGGAATCGAACCCCCATCTAACCCTTAGGAGAGGCTTGCTCTAGCGAACGCAACTTTATAACGCGGGTCCGCCAGAACCCCTCCCAAGGTCAGCCGGTTCAACTCCGCGGTCCCGGGGAATCTCGCTTTTTTCGTCAAAACCCGGCGGCCAACGACGCTGCCGGGTGCTAAATCGTCCGCCACGCTCGTTCCGGGGAGCGAGAACTCATGCTTCGCCTCGCCGTCCAGCGGGAAGGAGAACGTCACCTCCGCCTTCTCGTTAAACAGCGTGACCCCGCTCACCAGGGGGTCGACTAGCTCCCGAAGCTCCTCGAACGACGCGTCCTCGAGCTTCTCGCGGAACCGGTCTAGCCCCTCCTCTAGCCGCGCGCGGCTGAAGTCTCCTCCCTGCCGCGCGATCCGGAGGTCGAGCGCCATTATATCCTTTTGTGTCGCTTCCGATTGCTGCCTGTTGGCCTCGTTGCGCGCCTTGAGTTGCTCAAGGCTGATGGCGCCGGCCTCATAGGCCCTGAGCAGCTTGTCTTCGGCCGCGATGACGGCGCGAAGCTGGGCCTCAAGGCTCTTGCGTTGCTCTGGTAGGGCGCCCTGAAGAGACGTCAGGTAGGCCTGGATGCCGTCCAAAATCTCGTTGCGGTGCTCGCAGATGGCGGCGAGGACGCCCAGGACGACGCCTTCGAGCTCCCAGTTCGGGATGGTCCGAAGGGTCCTGCAAGGCACACCTAGGTGCCGGCCGTAGCAGTGATAATAGCGGTGGGTGTTCCCCTTCGTACCGTCCTTCCGGTACCAGGTCGAACTGGCGCAATTGACGTTGCTGCCGCAGTAGCCGCAGCGCACACGGCCGCGTCCGGTCAGCATGAGGGCTGGCTGACGGCGTCCCGGCGGACGGACCCGGCAGCTTTGGGCGGCGTTCCAGGTGGCCTGGTCGATGAGCGTCTCGGCGGCGGCGGGCACCAGCTTCCCCTGGAACTTGACGAACCCCGAGTAGACGGGGTTGCGCAGGAGACGGTGGATGGTGCATGACACCCAAACGCCTCCTCTCGGGGTCGCCCAGCCGTGGTTGCGGGCCGTCTTGACGATGGAGTCGACGCTGGTCCCGTTAACGACGCGCTCGTGGAAGATAGTCCGGATGTTCTTCGCGTTCTCGGGATGGGCGACGAGCATCCTCGTGTCGCGGTTGTACCTGTACCCGTACGGCGGGATGCCGCCCAGCCAGCGCCCCTTGCTCCGGGCGACCTGCTGGCCCTCGCGGATGCGCTTTTTCAGGGTCTTGATCTCGACCGCCGAGAATCCCCCCTCCATGAGCGCCAGGAACCACGATGCGGTGTCCGTCGGGTCCAGCAGGCGCTCGGGAGTGGCGATCTTGACGGCCTTCTCGGCGCAGAGGTTGAGGAAATTGAGCGAGTCGCCCATCGAGTCGTCGCGGGACAGGCGCGAGAACTCGATGCAGAGGACGATTTTGATGCGGCCGGCCTGGATGTCCGAGATTAGCCGGACCATCTCTCGGCGCGTCTCGACCTCGGAGCCGGAGATGACGCCGTCATCATA
>SCTT01000211.1 GCA_004322435.1 bacterium | reverse complement strand
CCCTCGGCCAAGGACGGCGGCGCCTACCTCGTGCCGACCGACGCGGACGCCGGGCGCATCGAGCTCAACGGCTACCCGCTCAAGACCCTCTACGCGAACCTGGGGAAGCTCCCGGCGGCCGCGGTCTCGGTCGTGCTCGAGGCCTGCTTCTCGGGCAACAGCCACGCCGGCGGGCTCATCCCGCACGCCTCGCCGCTCGTCACGTCCGTCGAGACGGCGGAGGCGCCTTCCAAAATCTCGGTCTTCACCGCGGGCGCCGCGGGGCAGATCGCCTCCTGGGAGGAGGACAAGTCGCACAGCCTCTTCAGCGCCTACTACCTGCGCGGCGCGGCCGGCGAGGCCGACCGGGCCCCGCACGGCAACGAGGACGGCCGCGTCGACGGGCCGGAGCTCAAGCGGTACTTGGACGACACCGTCACCTACGCCGCGCGGCGCACCTACGGGCGTGACCAGACTCCCGTCTACCGGCCGGCCGACTGACGCGCGCCCGCATTGGCGCGGCACCGAGCTTCGCGCTACCCTAGGGCCATGACCAAGGTACCGGCCGCCGTCGACGCCTGGCTCTTCGAGACGGCGCTGCCCCTGACCTACGGGGCCGTCTGGCTCTGTCTGGCGAGCCGCTTCCTGGACCCCCGCTACCTCGCCCATGGCGCGTTCCTCGCCGCGGTCTACGCCGGATCCCACCTCTTCGAGGCCCGCGCGCGGGGGCATACGGGCCTTTCCTCGGATGCGACGGCCGTGCCGGCGGTCCTGGCGGCGTTCCTCCTGAGCCTGTACGTCCACCGCGCCGACTGGACCGCCGCACCCCTGCTGCCGCTGGTCTCAGGCGCCGTATTCGCCTACTTCGGCGGCCACGCGGCCGTGTTCGCGGCACTCGGTTTGGCCTCGGCCGCGGGCGGCCGCGCTCAGGGCCTCGCGGTGCTGGGCGCCGCCGCCGTCCTCGCCCTCGGCGGCGCGGACGCCTTCGTGCGCTCGATGGACGGGGTCAGCTGCCCGTCGGACAGCCTGAGCTCCTTGGCGGGCCTGCTCGGCGAGGCCAAGTCCAAGACGGGCGCCCCGCCGGCCTCCGCGGAGGAACTGGCCGCCCTCATCGCGGCTTCGCCTTCCCCCGGGGCCTATCGTCACCGCTACGAACGGCCGTTCCTCTTATTTCCCGAGGGCCTGCGCGACCCGGAGGGCGCGCCGGTCGTCGCGATGTGCCCCCCGCGCTCGCACGGCTTCCTCCGGAAGTACGCCTGGGGCCTCTCGGAGAACGGACTCCTCCGGGTCGCCGGCTCCCGCGCAGAGTGGGGCTCCGCGCACCGCTCCCGGGCGCCCTAAGTCAGGTCGGTGTGCGGGTTCCAGGCTACTTCCCAGTAGAACCCGTCGGGCGCGCGGAAGTAGCCCGAGTAGCCGCCCCAGAAGGTGTCCTGCGGCTTCTTGGTGACCGCGGCACCCAAGCGCCGCGCCTCCTCCACCACGGCGCCGACCTTCTCCTTCGAGGCGACGTTGTGGGCGAGCGAGAAGCCGGGGAAGCCCGTCCCGTCGTCTTTTGCCCCGGCGTCTTCGGCCAGCTTGTCTAAAGGAAAGAGCGCCAGCCAGGTCCCCTCGAGCTTGAACATCGCGAAGTCCACGCCGTCGGTGGCGCCGACGGGGAAGCCCAGGCCTTCATAGAAGGCCTTCGCGGCCTTGAAGTCGCGCACGCCGAGGGTGACCAGGCTGATCTTCGGTTTCATGGGGGTATCGT
>SCTT01000210.1 GCA_004322435.1 bacterium | reverse complement strand
CGAAAGCTCGTCCGTCGTACAGTTGATTTTCATGCTCATCGTCCTCTTATCCCAGCCGGGGGGAGTGTGGATATCCCCGGCCCGCTCTGAAATTCCCTACGTTTTCCATCCCCAACCCGTCCGGCCGCCGTCCCCAGCGTCCACCGGAAGAGCGTCCATCCCGGTCCCACGCCCTTTCATTCACGCGTTGTCCACAGCCTTCACCTTCTCGACCAGCTTGTTGATGGTCTCTAAAAAGAAAGGGTCTTTGTCGAGCATCCCCTTGATCTTGTCCCGCGCGTGGATGACCGTCGTATGGTCGCGGCCTCCGAAGGCCCGGCCGATGTCGGTCGTGGAAAGGGGGGTCATCGTGGAGGACAGGTACATGCCGAGCTGGCGGGGGAAGACCACCTCGTTGCGCCGGGACCGGCCCAGGAGGTCCCGGACGTCCACCGCGTACTTCTCGGCCACGACCTTGAGGATGGTCTCGACGCGGACCGTGGCCGGACCGTCCGTGGAGAGGGTGTCCCGCAGGAGCTCCTTGGCGACGTCCACCGACAGAGGGGTGTCGGTCAGCATCGCGAAGGCGGAGAGGCGGATGAGGGCTCCCTCGAGCTCGCGGATGTTGGATTTGACGGCGGTCGCCAGGTAGAGCACGACGTCGTCGGGAACGAAGATCTTCTCGGAGTCCGCCTTCTTGCGCAGGATGGCGATGCGGGTCTCGAGGTCCGGGGGCTTGATGTCGCTGACGACGCCCCACTCGAAGCGGGAGATCAGGCGCTGCTCGGAGGGGGCCATCTCCTTCGGGGCGCGGTCGGAGGCGACCACGATCTGCTTGTGGGCGTCGAAGAGGGAGTTGAAGGTGTAGAAGAACTCCTCCTCGGAGCGCCCCTTGCCCACCAAGAACTGGATATCGTCTATGAGCAGGCAGTCTAGGTTCCGGAACTTCGAACGGAAGGCGTCGGGCTTGTCGAAGCGCAGCGACTCGATGTACTCGTTGACGAACTGCTCGGAGGTCGTGTAGAGCACGCGCGCCTGGCCGTGCGTCTTGCGCATCGAGTGGCCGATGGCGTGCATCAGGTGGGTCTTGCCCAGGCCCACCCCCCCGTAGATGAAGAACGGGTTGAACTGGCGCCCCGGGTTGCGGGCGACGGCCTCGGCGGTCGCCTGCGCGAAGCGGTTGGAGGCCCCGACGACGAAGGTCGAGAAGGTGTAGCGCGGGTTGAGCTCCGAGAGCTTGAACTCGGACTGGGGGCGGGCCTCCTCGATGGGGGCGGGCTCGCGGGGGGCGGCCTGCAGGTCTTTGGTGACCGAGTAGTCGAGGGTCACCTCGCCGCCGGTCAGGACCTTGAGGTGCTCTTCGAGGCGGCGCTGGTAGTGGTCCTTGATGTACTCGGTGAAGAACTTGTTGGGCACCTTGATCATCATCAGGCGGCCGTCGAAACCCTGCGGCGCGACGGGCTTGAGCCAGAGCTCCAGGTTGTCCGAGCCGATCTCCGGTCCCAGGAGCTCCAGGGCGCGCTCCCAAAGGGCCCCAGGGGAGGAGTTCTTCACAGGTTATCCACAGGTGTTGATAATCGAAAAAATGTTTAAAAACATACAGATATGCAAACAGGGGGCCGGTCCAGGGCCGAGGGACGGCGCCCCGGGCCGGCTCCCCCGGTATCTAGGGCCATCTTACCGCATCCGACCCGCCCCCGTCAACCGGCCTCCGGAGGGCGTCTCCGTACGCGCGGGCACGCGCGTTGACAGGGGGGTGATAAACGTCTAAACTTGCCGCGCGTAAGCCTCACTCCGAGGGACCCCCATGAAGATCCAGATCACCGGCCGGCATCTCAAGCTGACCCCCGCTATCCGGGACTACGTCGAGGCCAAGATCTCGAAGGCCGAGAAGTACTTCGACAACATCGTCTGGGCCCAGGTCACCCTGTCGGTCGAGAAGCGGGCCCACCAGGCCGAGGTCATCCTCCACGCCGGCCGCCAGACCCTCCGGGCGCTGTCGCAGGCCGCGACGCTCTACGCCGCCATCGACCTCGCCTCCGACAAGGTGGACGGCCAGCTGCGCAAGCTCAAGGAGAAGCTCAAGAACCGCCATAAGCCCGGCGAGTCCGCCCCCGAGGTCGCCGAGCGCGAGATGGACCCCCGCCCGGTGCGCTTCTCGGTCATCAAGCAGGTGCCGATGACGTCGATGACGGCCGAGGAGGCCGCCGCCGAGATGGAGCGCTTGGGCTTCGTGTTCTGGATGTACAACGACTCGGACTCCGGCGACGTCCAGGTCATCTACCGGCGCCAGGACGACTCCTTCGGCCTGCTGCAGCCGGCGCGCAAGGGCTCCCGCTGATCCCCCCCGTCCCGTCCGGGCGGTCGCTGACGGTCGGCGACCTCCTCAAGGACCACAAGCGCCGGCTGCGCCTGGAGCTCGTGGCCGGGCGCGGCGCGCTGCGGCGGCGCATCACCACGCCCGAGGTCAACCGCCCCGGGCTGGCCTTGGCGGGGTTCCCCGCGCACTTCCGCGCCGAGCGCATCCACATCATCGGGCGCGGCGAGCAGGCCTTCCTCGTGCAGGCGGACGCGCACCGCCTCGCGACCAACCTCGAGCGCATGCTGGCCGACCAGGCGGTGCCCTGCCTGGTCGTCACGCGCGGCCTGCGCGTGCCGCCGGCGCTGGCCGAGGCCTGCCGGAAGTTCAAGGTGCCGCTTTTGCGCACCGCGCTCGAGACCGCCGACTTCATCGGCGAGCTGACCTTCCTCCTCGAGGAGCGCCTCGCCCCGTTCGTGCGCCTGCACGGCGTGCTGGTGGACGTGTACGGCCTGGGCGTCCTCATCCAGGGCGAGGCCGGCATCGGCAAGTCCGAGTGCGCGCTCGAGCTCGTCAAGCGCGGCCACATCCTCGTCGCCGACGACATCGTCGAGGTGCGCCGCAAGCACGGCGACGTGCTGGTCGGCACCTGCCCCGAGCCGCTGCGCCACTACCTCGAGGTCAGGGGCCTGGGCATCATCGACGTCAAGCTCCTCTTCGGCGTCGGCTCCATCCTCGCCCACTCCTCGATCGGCCTCTCGGTGAACCTCGAGGCCTGGAACCCCGAGGCGGTCTACGACCGCACGGGCCTCCACAAGCAGACCGCCCGCATCCTCGAGGTCGAGGTCCCGCTGGTGCGCATCCCGGTGAGCCCCGGCCGGAACCTCGCCGTCTTGATCGAGGTCGCCGCGCTCAACCAGCGGCTGCGCCAGGGCGGGACGTCGTCGGCCGAGGACTTCAACCGGCGCCTGTTGGCCCGCATGGGCCAAGGACGGCGCGCATGAGCCGCCCGGGCCGCCGCCTCTTCATCATCACCGGCCTCTCGGGGGCGGGGCGCAGCCAGGCCTTGAAGATCTTCGAGGACCTGGGGTTCGTGTGCGTGGACAACCTGCCGGTGGACCTGCTCGGCAAGTTCGGCGAGCTCGTGCTGAGCGCGCCGCACTACGGCCTCACCGCGCTCGGCCTCGACATCCGCGGCGGCGACTTCCGCCGCGACCTCGAGGCGTTCGCGGCGGTGATGCGCCAGAAGGGCGTCGAGACCAAGGTCCTCTTCCTCGATGCCTCGGAGGAGGCGCTGGTACAGCGCTTCTCGGAGACCCGCCACCGCCATCCGCTCGGCAAGAACCTGCTGCAGTCGATCCGCGCCGAGCGGCGCTTTTTGGCCGACATCAAGGGGCTCGCCGACAAGGTCATCGACACGACGAACCTGGCCCTGGGCGAGCTCAAGGAGCAGGTGTCCATCGCCATCGGCGCCAAGCGCCGCGCCGAGATGCAGATCTCGGTCGTCTCGTTCGGCTACAAGTACGGCCTGCCGCGGGACGCGGATTTGGTGATGGACGTGCGGTTCTTGCCGAACCCCTATTACGTCGCCGCGCTGCGCCGCAAGACCGGCCTCGACCCGGCCGTGGCGAAATACGTGATGAAGAACCCCATCACGAAGCCCTTCCTCGGCGGCTTCATCAAGATGGTCGAGACGTTGGTCCCGTTCTACATCCGCGAGGGCAAGTCCTACCTGACCATCGCCGTCGGCTGCACGGGCGGCCGCCACCGCAGCGTCTACATCACCCGCCATGTCGCGGGGGTGCTGCGCGAGGACGGCTACGCGGCGCGCGAGTTCCACCGGGACGTCCAGCGCTGATGGTGAGCCTGCTCGTCATCACGCACGGCGACTTCGGCGCCTATCTGGTGGAGGCCGCCGAGAGCATCGTCGGCCCCCAGAAGAACGTCCGCTGCGTCGGCGTCTCGCCGCGCCTGCCGGTCGACGAGGTGCGCCGGCGGGTGCTCGAGGCCGTCTCGGAGCTCGGCGGCGGGGAGCTCGTCGTGGCCGTCGACATGCCGGGCGGGACGCCCTGCAACGTGGTGCTGCCGGTGGTCAAGGACCTGCCCGGCGCCCACGTCGTCAGCGGCGTCAACCTCTACATGCTGGTCTCGGCCTTCAACAACCGCGAGGGGTCCACGCCCGAGGCCCTCGCCGAGCGGATGATCGAGTGCGGCCGCCGCGCGGTGGCCGACGTCAAGAAGATGCTCACGGCCAAGCGATGCTGACCTTGGTGCGCATCGACGACCGCCTCATCCACGGCCAGGTCGTGGAAGGATGGCTGCCGGTGCTCAAGGCCCAGCGCGTCGCGGTGGTCTGCGACCAGGCCGCCTCCGACCCCACGACGCGCGCGCTGATGGAGCTGAGCGTGCCGCCCGCCGTGGCCTTGGACGTGTTGACCGTCGCGGCGGCGCCGTCCATCCTGAAGAACGCCGCCGCCTCGCCCGAGCGCGTGCTGGTCCTCGCGCCCGGGCCCCAGGAGGTCTTGGCCCTGCACGAGGCGGGCGTCCCGTTCTCCTCGGTCAACGTCGGCGGCCTCCACTACGCGGCGGGCACCGTCCAGCTCGGGCGCGCCATCTACCTGGACTCGGCCGACATCGACTGCCTGGAGGCTCTCGACGGCCGCGGCGTGCGCGTCGAGGGCCGCGCCGTGCCCTCCGAAGCCCCGCTCGACGTCATGGCGGCGCTCAAGGCCCGCGCATGAGCGCCTGGCTGAGCGTGGGGCTGCCGGCCCTCTCGGCGAGCGTCGCCGTCCTCGAGGCGGACACGGTTCTGGTGGGCCAGTGGCTCGTCTCGCGGCCGCTCGTGGTCGGCCCGCTGGTGGGCTGGCTCGCCGGCGACCCCGTGCTCGGCGCCGGCCTCGGGGCCTTGGTCGAGGTGTTCTGCTTGGAAGAGCTCCCCGTGGGCTCGGTGATGCCGCCCAACGGCGCCGTCGCCGCCGCGACCGCCGTCCTCCTCTCCGCCGGGCCCTCCGGCATCCCCCCCGCGCTGTCCTTGCCCGTCGGGCTGGCGCTCGGGGCCCTGCACGGCCGCGTCGAGGCTCGCGTGCGCTCCTGGCGCGCCGCGCTGACGGCCCGGGCCCTCGAGGCGGTCGTCACCGAGGGCGTCGTGCCGTGGCGGCGCCTGTGGGCGCGCTCGGTGGGCGTGCACCTGGCGGCGACGGCCCTCTTCGTCTACGCCGCGGTGGCGCTTTTGGGGCCGACGCTCGACCGCGCCCTGACGTGGCTGCCCGGGTCCGTCTCGCCGGGGCTCGAGCGCGTGTGGCAGGCGGCGCCCTTTTTGGCGCTCGGGTCGCTCTTGCAGAGGCTCTCGCGATGACCGCCGTCGCCGCGCCCCGGACGCTCCCCGCCGGCGAGCGCGAGACGCTCTTCTGGCGCTCCATGCTCATCCAGGCGGGCTGGAACTTCGAGGGGATGCAGAACCTGGGCTTCCTCTACGCGCTCGAGCCCGGCCTCGCGCGGGTCCACCGGGACCCCGAACGCCGCCGGCGCGCGCAGATGCGCCATCTGGGCTTCTTCAACACCGAGCCCCATATGGCGGGCTTCGCGCTCGGCGCGACCTTGGTCCTCGAGGAGGACGTCGCCCGCGCCACCGAGGACGCCGACGAGGCCGCCGCGGTGCAGCGCGTCGAGCGCTTGAAGCGCGCCCTGGGCTCCGCGCTGGCCGCCTTGGGCGACCCGTTCTACTGGGGGACCCTGCGCCCCGCCACCGCCGCGTGGACCCTCGTCGCCTGGACCGCGCTGTGGACGCTCGGCGCTCCGTCGCCGGTGGCCTTCGGCACCGCGCTCGGCCTGGCCGCCTTCAACGCCCCGGCCCTGTGGACGCGCTGGGTGGGGCCGCGCCTGGGCTACGAGCGCGGCGAGGGCCTGCCGGCCGAGCTCAAGCGCCTGGGCTGGCCCGAGAAGGCGCTCCTGGTACGGCGCATCGGCCTCGCGGGGGCCGCGCTCGCCGCCGCGGCCGCGCTCGCGGTGCCCCCCTTCGGCGGCACGCCGAGCTGGGCGAACGCCGCGGTCCTCGCCGGCGCCTTCGGCCTGCGCCTGCGCGGGCACGGCTCCTTGGGCGTCTATTCGGCGCTGGCCCTCGCTTCGGCCGTCCTGTCGGCGGCGGGCGCATGACGGAGAAGACCTTCGTCGTCAAGAACCGGCTGGGACTGCACGCGCGGCCCGCCTCCTTGTTCGTGCAGGCCGCCAGCCGCCACCGCTGCAAGGTGACCGTGACGAAGGACCACGCCGGCGAGGAGGTCGTCGTCAACGGCAAGAGCGTGATGGGGCTGATGATGCTCGCCGCGGCCTGCGGGGAGCAGGTGAAGGTCGTCGTGGACGGCCCCGACGAGAAGGAGGCGCTCAAGCGCCTCGAAGAGCTTTTCAACAGGAAGTTCGACGAAGAATGATCGTCATCAAGGGAGTGCCCGCCAGCCCCGGCATCGCCATCGGGACCGCCTACGTCCTCGAGAACGAGGAGATCGTCATCAACCGGGTCGACGTCCCGGCGATGAAGGTCCCCGCCGAGCTCCGGCGCTTCCGCGCCGCGCTCGCGGCCACGCACCGCGACCTGGACGCGGCCGAGAGCAAGGTCCTTAAGATGCTCGGCAAGGAGCACGCCCGGCTCATCGACACGCACCGGCTGATCCTCCGCGACCCGCTCATCACCAAGGACGTCACCAAGCGCATCCGCACCGAGAAGGTGAACGCCGAGTTCGCGCTCTCCGAGTCCCTCGAGGTCGTCAACCAGGCCTTCGAGAAGATGCAGGACGAGTTCTTCCGCGAGCGCCGCCACGACCTCTTTGACGTCGGCAAGCGCCTGCTCTCGCATCTGTTGCGCCAGGAGAAGAAGAGCCTCTCGGGCGTGAAGACGCCTTCCATCCTCGTCGCGCGCAACCTCCTGCCCTCGGACACCTTGAACCTCAAGGAGAACAACATCCTGGGCTTCGTCACCGACCTCGGCGGCAAGACCAGCCACACCGCCATCCTCGCCCAGTCCATGGAGATCCCCGCGGTGGTCGGCCTCTCGGACGCCAGCCACCGCGTCAAGACCGGCGACACCGTGATCCTCGACGGCGACCAGGGCCTCGTCATCATCCATCCCAGCCCCGAGGCCGTCGAGAAGTACCAGGGCCTGCGGCGGCGCTCGATGGAGGAGGACACCGCCCTCGAGCGCCTGCGCGGCGCGCCGGCGGTGACCGCCGACGGCCACCGGGTCAAGATGATGGTCAACCTGGACGCGGTCGAGGAGCTCAAGGCGGTCACCATCCTCAAGGGCGACGGCATCGGCCTGTTCCGCACCGAATACCTCTTCCTCAACCGCCCCACCGCCCCCACCGAGGAGGAGCAGGCGCGGGCCTATACGATGGTCGCCAAGGCCATGGACCCGCACACGGTCGTCATCCGCACCGCCGACATCGGCGGCGACCGCCTGAGCCAGCTGGGCCTCGAGGGCCCCAAGAACGAGGCCAACCCCTTCATGGGCCTGCGCGGCATCCGGCTCTTCCTGCGCCACTCGGATCTCCTCAAGACCCAGTTCCGCGCCATCCTGCGCGCCTCAGCCCACGGGAAGGTCCAGGTCCTTTTGCCGATGGTCTCCTCGCTGCGCGAGCTCCAGAGCGCGCGGCGCATCTTCCAGCAGGCCTCGGTGGAGCTCGAGGCCGAAGGGGTCGTCATCCCGAAGAAGGTGCCGCTGGGCATCATGGTCGAGATCCCCTCGGCGGCCATCCTCTTGGACGCCTTCCTCGAGGAGGCCGATTACGTCTCCATCGGCACCAACGACCTCATCCAGTACCTCCTCGCCGTCGACCGCATCAACGAGGAGGTCGCGCACCTCTACGACCCCTACCACCCGGCCGTCCTGCGCACGCTCGAGGGCATCGTCCAGACGACCCACAAGCACGGCAAAAAGGTCACGGTCTGCGGCGAGATGACCTCGGACCCCAAGGCGGTCCCGCTCCTCATCGGCTTGGGCGTGGACGTCCTGTCGGTCACGCCGCGCATGTACCTGCGCGTCAAGCAGATCCTGAGGCACTCGCGGATGGAGGACCTCAAGGCCCTCGTCGCCAAGGCCATGCGGATGCACGACTCCGACCACATCCGGCGCCTCCTCTCCGAGCTCGAGGGTCGATGACGGACGTCGCGCGCATCCGCAACTTCTCCATCATCGCCCACATCGACCACGGCAAGTCCACGCTCGCCGACCGGCTGCTCGAGAAGACCGGCACGATCGAGCTGCGCAAGATGGAAGCGCAGATGATGGACTCGATGGAGCTCGAGCGCGAGCGGGGCATCACCATCAAGGCCAAGGCCGTGCGCATGAACCACACGGCCGCCGACGGTCAGGAGTACATCCTCAACCTCATCGATACGCCCGGCCACGTGGACTTCACCTACGAGGTCTCTCGCGCGCTGGCCGCCTGCGAGGGGGCGCTCTTGGTCGTCGACGCGACGCAGGGCGTCGAGGCGCAGACTTTGGCCAACTGCGATCTGGCCAAGAAGGTCGGCCTCAAGATCATCCCCGTCATCAACAAGGTGGACCTGCCCTCGGCCGACGTGGCCGCCGTCGAGGAGCAGATCTTCGACGTGCTCTCCATCATCGAGAACCCCATCATGGCCTCGGCCAAGGCCGGCATCGGCGTCGACGACGTCCTGGCCGCCATCGTCCGGGACTTCCCCGCGCCGACCGGCGACCCGGAAAAGCCCTTGGCCGCGCTCATCTTCGACTCGCTCTACGACGCCTACCGCGGCGTCATCCTCTACGTGCGGATGGTCGACGGCACGATGGAGCGCGGCAAGAAGCTGCGCTTCCACTCGACCGGCATGGACACCGTCGTCGAGGAGGTCGGCTACCTCACGCCCAAGCAGGTGCAGGCGCAGAAGCTCACGGCCGGCGAGGTCGGCTACCTCGTCTGCGGCATCAAGGACATCCACCAGATCCGCGTCGGCGACACCGTGATGGAGGCCGCGCGGCCGCTCCAGGAGCCGCTGCCCGGCTACAAAGAGGCCAAGCCGGTCGTGTTCGCGGGCGTCTTCCCCATCAACCCGGCCGAATACCCGGAGCTCAAGGCCGCCTTGGAGAAGCTGCACCTCGAGGACTCCTCGTTCCAATATCAGGTCGACACCTCGGAGGCCCTGGGCTTCGGCTTCCGCCTGGGGTTTTTGGGCCTCTTGCACATGGACATCGTCAAGGAGCGCCTCGAGCGCGAGTTCGACCTCGACCTCATCGTCACGAGCCCGAACGTCTCCTTCATGCTCCGCAAGGTCAACGAGACCGAGTACTTCCGGATGGACAACCCCGCCAAGTTCCCGCACTACGGCGACATCGCCTCCATCCGCGAGCCCTACGTGGACGTCACCATCGTCTTGCCGGTGGGCTTCCAGGAGCCCGTCTTGAACCTCCTCAAGGACCGCCGCGGCTCCCACAAGGCCATCGAGTACCTCTCGGCCGACCGCATGATCATCCGCTACGAGATGCCTCTGGCCGAGATCGTGATGGACTTCTACGACAAGCTCAAGTCCGTGTCGAAGGGCTACGCCTCCTTCGACTACCAGGAGGCCTCCGAGCGGGAGTCGGATCTGGTGAAGCTCGAGATCCTCGTCCACCAGGACCCCGTGGACGCCCTCTGCCAGATCGTCCACAAGGACAAGGCCCAGACGATGGGGCGCCAGCTCTGCGAGAAGCTCAAGGAGCTCATCCCGCGCCAGCAGTTCGAGATCGCCATCCAGGCCTCGGTGCGCGGGCGCATCATCTCCCGCGAGACCATCCCCGCCATCCGCAAGGACGTCATCGCCAAGTGCTACGGCGGCGACATCACGCGCAAGCGCAAGCTCCTCTCGAAGCAGAAGGAAGGCAAGCGCAAGGCCAAGCAGCTGGGCTCGGTGGACATCCCCCAGGAGGCCTTCCTGGCCGTGCTGAAGATCGAGCGTTGAACAGGGAAGCCCTCCGCTGGGCGCAGGCCTTCGGGGCCGCCTTCCTGGCGGCCGGAGCCTGCGTCTCCTTCGTCGTACGCCCTTTCCGCATCCCCACGGCCTCGATGGAGGACACGCTCAAGGTCGGCGACCGGGTGCTGGTCCTGCCGGCCGCCTACGGGCTGCGCTTCCCCGGCACCCGCGCGCGCTGGCCGCGCCGCGCCCCGCAGGGGGGGGACCTCCTGGTCTTTTATTTTCCGACCGACGACCGCGCCGAGGTGCACTGCACGGGGACCCAGGCCGGGCGCCTGTGGCTCAAGCGCGTCGTCGGCGTGCCCGGCGACGTCGTCGAGCTCCGGGAGGGGGCGCTCTACCTCAACGGCGCCCGCGGGGGGGCCGAGCCGTACGCGAAGCACACCGCGCCGGGACCCTGCGCGAAGTCCCCGGTGACGCTCCCCGCCGCCGAATACCAGGCGTCCTGGGAGGCCCGGCGCCTCGACATGGAGGTCGGCGACGGGGTGCGCGACCACTTCGGCCCGGTGACGGTCCCGCCGGGCGCCGTGTTCGCGCTGGGCGACAACCGCGACGCCTCCTGCGACAGCCGCTTCTGGGGGCCCGTCTGGGACCGCTACGCGGTGGGGAAGGCCGCCTTCGTCTACTGGCCGCCGTCGCGGATAGGCTTCATCCGGTGAATAACCTAGAATAGCGCCCATGGAAGCACGGCTTTTCTGGATCGGCGTGGCGATGTTCGGCTACGCCTGGCTCACCAAGCGCTGGACGGCCTCGGGCAAGCTCGACGAGAAGCTCCCCGCCTCGCTGTGGCACGCGCTCTTCTTGGGGCTGGCCGGCTTTTCGGTGATGCTCATCGCCGTGCTCTCGGTGGAGAGCCGCCTCAAGTTCGTAGGCGCCTCGGCGGGCTCTTTGTCGCTGCGCGAGGTCGGGGCGGGCCTGGCCGGCGGCGCGCTTTTGGCGGCCTTCGGCCTCTGGCGCGCCTGGTCCACCGGGTCCGACGCCGAGAAGCGGCGCTACTTCCTCAACGAGGACCTCGAGTGGGCGGAGACCGTCTACTCCGCGGTCATCTTGGCCTCGCTCCTCATGTATTTCCTCGTGCAGGCCTTCAAGATCCCCTCCGGCTCGATGGAGAGCACCCTGCGCATCGGCGACCACCTCTTCGTCAACAAGTTCGTCTACGGCGTGCGCATCCCGTTCACCGACAAGCGCGTGCTGCGCTTGAAGCCCGTGAAGGCCGGCGACATCATCGTCTTCCGCTTCCCCACCGAGGACCCCGAGGCCCAGCACTGCGGCGGCTCCCAGTTCGGCAAGGACTTCATCAAGCGCGTCGTGGCCGTGGGCGGCGACACCCTCGAGGTCCGCGGCGGCGTGCTGGTGCGCAACGGGGAGGTCCTCGGGAAGGAGCCCTTCACCCAGTTCCTCGACTCCTACCGCGGCGACCCGCCGGCTTTGGCCCCGCCGCCCGCGCTGTACCAGGAGCTCTGGCAGGGCGGGCAGCTCGATTTGAAGCTCGGCGACACGATGAAGGACCACTTCGGACCGGTCAAGGTGCCGGCCGGCGCCTACTTCATGATGGGCGACAACCGCGACCGCTCCTGCGACTCCCGCTTCTGGGGCCCGGTGGCCGAGAAGTACGTCAAAGGGAAGGCCTGGGTCATCTACTGGCCGCCCAACCGCATGGGAGCGATATAAGGCGCCGGACCCAGGTCCTCTGGGGTCGTATGCCGTTCCTTATATAGGCCTTTCGGCTCTCAGGGCGAAAGGGGGGAGGGGGTAGCATAACCCTATGAAGAACCCCCTCTGCGGCCTCCTGGCCGTCATCCTCGCCGCGGCCCAGCCCCTCCCCGCCTTCTCCCAGGTCTATCGCGCGACCCCCGTCCAGACGCCGGGGAACCCGGGCGCCCCCGTCGGCCCCGCCGCCCTGCCGAGCTTCCTGTTGGGCGCCATCGACCGCCACCTCTCCCAGGCCGAGGCGCGCCTCTCGCCCACCCTCCCGAACGTTGCCCTCCCCGAGGCGCGTCCGGCCAACCCCCAAGCCGCAGCCGCCTACCTGACCCGCGCCGCGCTGGCGGCGCCGCTCGCCCCCGGCAACGAGTCCTTCGTCACCTCCGCCCAGGGCGCCGCGGTCGTCGCGCGCGCGCTGGGCGACGAGGCAGCCCGGACCGCCCTCGTCGCCGCGCTGCGCGAGCAGGGCGAGCAGGGCGGCGCGTTGGCCGCCCGCATCGAGTCTCTGGCCGAGAAGGCCGGGGCCGCGCCCGCGCTCAAGGCCGCCGCCAAGGACCTGGCCGGGACCTTGCCGCAGGGCCTGCCGTCCCGCCTCGCCGGCCTCTTCGACGGCGCGCGCGGCATCGAGGGCCCCGAGGCCTTCGTCGGCCGCGCCGAGCGCCTCTTCGCCGCCGGGCGCCTGGCCCCGGGCCAGCGTCTCGCGGTCGCCCAGAACGGCCAGGGCCGCTCGCGGGTCGAGGGCGTCCCCTCCGACGACGACCTCTACAAGACCGTAGCCCTCTCTCCGCTGACGAACCCCGAGCGCGAGCGCGTGGTGGCCGAGCTCTTCAAGGCCGCCGGCGCCAAGCCCGAAGAGATCAAGACCCAGGACACCGGCCGCGGCACGCACAACATCTACGTCGTCAAGAAGGGCCGCACCGACCGCGTGGTCGTGGTCGGCGGCCACCACGACAAGGTGCACGAGGGCGCGGGCACCATCGACAACTGGACCGGGGCCACGATGGTCGTGAACCTCTACCAGGCGCTGCGCGAGCTCGACACCGACGCGACCTACGTCTTCATCGCCTTCTCCCGCGAGGAGGAGGGCCTGGTCGGCTCCGACAAGTACGTGGAGAGCCTGACCCGCGAGCAGCTCAAGAAAATCGACTACATGCTGAACCTGGACACGCTCGGCGTCGACGGGACGTTCTCCTGGAAGAACGGCTCGGACAAGGTCCTCCTCGCGCGCGCGATGGAGACCGCCCGCCGCACCGGCCGGGACTTAAAGGAGCTTTATCTCGACGGCGGCGACTCGGACCACACGAGCTTCCGCCGCGCCGGGGTGCTGGGCCTCATGTTCTTCGGCGCCTCGCTCGAGGTCATCTGGGACATCATCCACTCGGCCAACGACACCATCAAGTCGTTCTCGCTGCCGCACTACGCCAACGCCTACCGCCTCTCGCTCGAGTTCCTCAAGGACATGGACGCCAAGCCCGCGAAGGCGCCCAAGGCCAACTGGCTGTTCCGCCTGGCCGGCTGGCTCTCCTCCAAAATCACGGCTTGACAAAAGCAGGGCGCATGGTTATACTGACCATGTGGATGGTTTAATATGAGCCGCGCCCCCAACCTCGAGGCCCGCGAGAAGATCGTCAAGGCCGCCTACGGCCTCATGTACTCGCGCGGCTTCAAGGACGTCAGCATGGACGAGGTGGCCGAGGCCGCGGGTTTGAAGAAGGCCAACCTCTTCCACTACTACCCCACCAAAGAAGCGCTGGGCCTGGCCGTGTTCGACTACGCCTCGGCCCAGATGCGCGCGAAGGTGGAGGAGCGCTTCTCGCAGGGCACGGACCCCATCCGCTCGGTGGAGGGCATGTTCACCGAGGTGGCCGACGGCATGGAGGCCAGCTGCTGCCGCGGCGGCTGCTTCGCCGGGAACCTCGCCCAGGAGCTTTCCGACCACTTCGAGAAGATGCGCGTGAAGGTGTCGAGCTACCTCAAGGACTGGACCGCCCAGCTCGCCGGTTCGCTCGAGCGCGCCCGCGAGCGCGGCTACTTCCGCAAGGACATGAAGTGCAAAGAGTCCGCCGAGGCCATCGTCTCCCTCTTTGAGGGCGCGACCTTGGTGTGCAAGGCCAACAAGGAGACGAAGCCCTTGGACAACGCGAAGAACATGGCCGTCTCGTACCTCAAGGGGTACAAGACCTAGCGATTTTTTTTGCCGTCAATACCATCCATGCGGATGGTAAATAAAGGAGGTGGACCATGGACAACCAAGAGACGAAGGGCGACGAGAAGGGCGGGTGCTGCTCGACCAAGGCCAAGTGCTGCGGCGGCAAGACGCTCGCGGCGCTGGCGCTGCTGCTCGTTGGGAGCGTGGGCGGCTACTTCGCCGGACGCCACTGCGGGAAGGTCTGCCCGGTCGGCGAGGCCGCGGCCCCCGCCGCTCCGGCGCCCGCGAAGTAAGCCGGCCTCGATGGCCGGACGGGGGGACGCCCCCGTCCGGCCCGGGGGCTATTGGCAGCCCGGGCCGCTCTGCTTGACGTAGTCGGCGAGGGGCGGCAGGCCGACCGCCGCGCGGCGTTCGTCGGTCCGGGCGGGGTCCTCGACCGCGTTGGGGCGCCAGACGCCGGGCCCCGCGCAGCCGCCCTGGGTGCCGTAGCGCTGCAAACGGCCCTCGTTGGTCGCCACTCTATCGAACAAGAACGCAAAGTTGGCCGGAGAAGTCTGTCCTTTCGCCGCGAGAGGCTCGAGACGGCGCAGGACGTCCTTTTGGAAGGACCCGTCGAGGTCCGCGTGCTGGACGACGAGCCAGGCCTGCGCGTCGGCCTCGGGCCCGAACTCCGCGACGGTGAACCAGTCGCGGGAGGACAGGAGGCCCTTGAGGTCCGCGGTGTTCCGCCGGTCGAGGGCGACCATCTGGCCGTCGAGCCCCTTCATGAAGGCCCGCGTCTCATCCTTCGAATAGCCGCGCCCTTCGGGGGAGAAGAAGGCCCGGCGCACGAAGGAGTCCGTCTCGGCCATGACCGCGAGCTTGGCCTTGACCCAGCGCGTGTCGGCGGGGCGGGGGGGCTCCCGGTCGAAGGCCTCGAGGCGGGCCGCCGTGTCCCGCTTGAGGGCGGCCAAGTCGGCGTCGACGCGGGAGAGCGGAGGAGCCGACGGAGCCGCGCAGGCGGCGAGAGCGGACAAGAGCAGGACGGCGCGGGTCAGGCCGACTTCCACGTCAGGCGCACCCAGGCCTTGGGCGTGCCCGGCGCCGAGCTCTCCACCTTGCCGCCCATGCGGTCGGCCGTCTTCTTCACGTAGGCGAGCCCCAAGCCGATGCCGCGCGGCTTGGTGGTCTGGAAGGGGATGAACAGTCGGCCCTCCATCTCGCGCGGGAAGCCCGTGCCGGTGTCCGTGACCGTGACGGTCACGGTGTTGGCCTTCCCTGCGGCGGCCTCGACCTTCACCAAGCCGCTCGCGCCCATCCCGGCCGCCTCGAGCGCGTTGCGCACGACGTGGCGCAAGGAGCGCGTCGCGAGCTCGGGGTCCACCATCACCTTCGGGGCCTTGGTATCCAAGCGGTTGTCGAGCTTGACGTTCGCGGGGACCGGCAGCTCGCCCAGCGCGTCGGCGGCGATGGACATGAGCGGCGTGGCCGAGAGCGCGGGGTCCTTCATGCGGGCGTAAAGGAGCATGTCTTCCAACACGTCGTTGGCGTGGCGCAGCTCGGTCTCGATGTGCGAGAGGTGCTTGGTGACCTTGGGGTCGGAGACCTTGAGGATGTCGAGCTTGGATTTGACGAAGTAGGCCGAGTTGCCGATGACGGCCAGGGGGTTGCGGATCTCATGGCTGATGATGGGGGCCATGAGCTTCAAGGCCAGCTCGAGCGCCGCGGTGTCCGTCGTGGAAGCCGTGTCTGCCATGCCGCGAGATTACCAAAAACGATAGGATAGCGGCCTTCATGGCGGACTCCCCGGTCAAGGCGGTCTTCTTCGACATCGGCGACGTGCTGGTGCGCTTCGACCTGGCCGGCCTCCTCAAGGACTTCGCCTGGGGCCCGGGCAGCTCGCCCTGGCGCGTCGCCCGGATGGTCTGGTCGCGGAGGCTCGTCGACGACGTCGAGCGCGGCAAGATCGACGGGGCCCAGCTCCACGAGGCCATCCAGCTCGAGACCGGCTACGAGGGGGACTTGGAGGACTTCCGGCGCGTGTGGAACGGCCACTTCCGCCTGGACCCCGCGGCGGCGACCTTGTTCCGCCGCGCGGCCAAGCGCCGCCCGGCCTTCCTCCTCTCGAACACGAACCCCCTGCATTGGGAGCACATCCGCCGCCGCTACGCCTTCGCGCGCGAGGCGGCCGGGGCCGTGCTCTCGCACGAGGTCGGCGCGCGCAAGCCCGAGCGCGCCATCTACGACGCCGCGGTCAAGGCGGCGGGCTGCGCGGCGGGCGACTGCCTCTTCATAGACGACCTGGCGGCCAACGTCGCCGGGGCCAAGGCCGCCGGGCTGCGCGCGCTGCGCTTTAAGGGCGCGGCGCGGCTCGAAAAGGACCTCTTGGGGCTGGGGCTGCTCTAGCTCAGGCCGGCCGAGTGACGACCAGCGGGGTGAAGGCCGCGTAGTTGGGCTTGCCGCCCCCGGCGTCGCGGTCGCGGATCTTCGCCTCTTCCTGCACGACGCGCGAGCGGATCTCGGCCAGACGGGCGTTCAGGTAGCGGCCGGGGCAGGTCGTGTCGCCGTGGTGGTTGTGCCCTTCCAGGTAGCCCGTCTTCATCACCGGGATGTCGTAGCGCAGGGCCAGATAGGCGGCCAGGCGCTCCAAGGAGTCCATCTGGGAGTCCGAGGGCTGGGCCACGTCGAAGTTGCCCATCAGCGAGATGCCGAGGTTGCCGCTGTTGGCCTCGGCGGCGTGGGCGCCCAGGACGTTGGCCGGGCGGCCTTCGGCGACGCGGCCCGCGCCGTCGATGAGGAAGTGGTAGCCGATGTCGGCCCAGCCGCGCTCCGGGCCCTGGTGGAAGGCTTGGATGCCGCGCACGGCGGCGGCCGTCTCGGCCTCGCCGAAGGTCTGGTGGCCCATCGTGTGGTGGACGGTCAGTCGGTAGGGGTCCATGCCGGTCGCGCCGCCGCGGCGGGAGCGGGCGTTCCAGCCCAGCCGGGTCAGCACCGGGTAGACGGTGGTGTACATCGCCTGCTCGAAGCGCTGGTATTCGGTGAGGTTGAAGACCTTGCCGGCCGGAACGTCCGGGACGCTCGCGTCGGGGCGCACGCCGTTGCCGGTGGTCCCGCGGGGCGGGGGGACGGCCGCGTAGCTGGCGCGGCCCTGGCGGCTCTCCGCGAGCTGGCCGCGCAGCGAGGCCCACTTCCTGGAATTGTCGGAGAACTGGCCGCGCACGGCGCCGCCGGAACCCAGGCCGTCGCGCAGGCGGTCGCCGTCGAAGACGGCGCGGCCGTCGTCGGAGACTTCGCCGGCGAAGGAAGAGGACCCGGCGGGGCCTTTGGCGGCCACCAGGACGCCCGGCGGCGGGGGCTCGAGGGAGGCGGTCGGCTCGCCGGCGGGGCCGGACTCGGCGCTGAAGCCCTTGGCGGAAGCCTGCGGGGCGGCGTCGTCGCACTTCGAGCAGCCCAGCGCGGCGGCGGCCGAGAGGGCCAGCAGGGGAAGCAAGCGCTTCATACCCAGATTTTTGCTCTTGGGCCTCCTATCAAAGAGGGTCCTTTGGCCCCTGTTTTAAAGGATAAAGGACCTAGGCATGCTCAGGCTTTAGAGATGGGGGTTTGGAGGCGGGAGGAACGTCTTACGAGGGAGGGTTGGAGCAGACCGAATAACTAAAGTCCGGCACCAATGGGCAGGCCCATCAAAACTCCACCGTGAACGAGGCGCTGGTCAGCCCCTTCATCGTCTTGGTGTCGCCGTGACCGAAGTCGAAGGTATAGCGCCCCGTCTTGAAGCCCGCTCCGAGGGTGAAGCCTTCGGCGAAGCGGTTGAAGACCCAGCCGAAGCGCAGGGCGATGCGGCTCATGAGGGACGGCGTCAGGCCCAGCTCGACCCCGAGGCGCTGATAGGGGGACTCGAAGACGGTCTGCACCACGTCGCCGGCCACCGTCATGTCGAAGGCGGCCAAGTCGACCGTGGGGTCCACCTTGGCCGCGTCGATGTCGGGCAGGCGCAGCGCGGCGCCGTAGCGGAAGGTCTTGGGCGGCGGGTCGCCGGCCTCCTCGAAGACGATGTCGGGGCCCCAATATTGGAGGGCGGCCCCGAGCGAGAGCCCCTTGACCGGGGTGCGCCAGAGCGCCCCCGCGTCGCCCTGGTGGGAGACGGCGGAGGCGGTCTCGGCCAGCTCCATGCGCAGGAAGCGGTAGCTTCCGCCGACGCTGACCCCGAAAGGCAGCGGGACGGCGTAGCTCAAGGTCCAGGCCAGGTCCTCCTCGGAGGTCACGGTGCGCTTCGTCCCGTCCGAGAGGTTGAGGCCTATGTCGCCGGCGTTGAAGTAGAGCAGGCCCGTGCCGAGGACGCCGTAGGGCAGGGGGTGCGCGTAGGCCGCGTAGCCGTGCGTGACGCCGCCGTAGCCGTTGAGGTAGGCGCTCGTCAAAGACGGGCGCGCGACGCGCGCCAGGCCGCCGGGGTTGAACTGGGGCGCGCCGGGGCCGGGGTCGACGAGGGCCGTCCCGGCGCCGCCCATCGCCGCGGCGCGCGCGCCCAGCGCGCGCTTGAGGAAAGCCGCGGCGCTGCGCCCGGCCTCGGCATGGGCGCGGGGCGCGGCGAAGAGGACGGCGGCGAGGAGGAGGGCGGCCCTCACTTGACGACCACCACGCGCTCGGTGGTGTTGAGGTTGGGACCCACGACGTTGAGCAGATAGACCCCGCTGGCCACCACGCTGCCGGCCGGCGTGCGGCCGTTCCAGGTGAACTGGGTCTGGCCCGCGGGCATCGTCCCCTGGAACAGCGTCGCGACGAGGTTCCCGTCGACGGTGTAGAGGCGGGCGGTGACCTCCCCGGCCTCGAAGAGCTCGACGGTGGCCTTGGTCGTCCCGCCTTTGGTCGGGCGGAAGAGGTTGTCGAGCATGGTGACGCTGCCGGGGGGGAGCCGGATCTCGAGGGCGTTCGACAGGAACCCCGGCCGGCCGTCGGCGTTGACGACGGCGACGTTGTAGACGCCCTGGTAGCGGTTGAGCGTGTCGAACACGCCCGAGAGCGACGTGTCGTCGGCGCGCACGACGGTCGTCGCGTTGTAGGTGGAGGCCCCCAGCACGAAGGACACCGTGGGGGTCGGCGAGAAGATCTCGCCGGTCAGCGTGTACGGGACGCCGGTGCGGCCCTTGTCGACGGCGGCGGGCGAGAAGCTCTCGACGACCGGGGTCCTCGTCAGCGCGTGCGAGATGAAGGTCTCGGTGGTGCCGCCGATGATGTAGTCGGTGTACATCCGCCAGCGGAAGCTGTCGGTGGAGCGCAGGACGACCAGGCCGCGGAAGCCCGAGACGGAGGCCGTCGTCGACAGGCGCACGTCGCTCTCAGAGGTGAACGAGAGCCCGTCAGAGGCCGTCGCCGAGAGGACCTGGCTGGCCGTCGTCGAGCCGGTCAAGGGGGAGGTGTAGTAGATGCGGGTCTTGCCGCTCGTCATCGTCGTCGCCGAGACCGCGTACGCGTTGGCCGAGAGGGCCAGCGTGCCCGGGCCGAAGTTGAGGCCGCCGTCCCCCGAGGTCGCGACGAAGACCGCGTAGCGGGAGGCGTTGTTCAAGCCGTCGCGGTCGGCCACGTAGTAGAGGCGGCGTTCGGTGTTCGACACCGAGAAGCCCGACAGGCTGCCGATAAATCCCTGCCCCCCGTTGTTTTGGAGCCGGGTCCCCTGCTCCTTGCCCCAGGCCAGGCCGTCGGTGGAGGTCGCGCTCAGGACCCGGTAGAGGCCCCCAGCGTCGATGCCCACGTAGTACATCCGCCAGCCGCCGCCGACCGCCGTCGAGGCCACGACCGAGAGGTAGGTGATGGAGGAGACGTCGTTGGCGACGACCGAGGTCGTCAGGCGTATGCCGCTCTCGAGGCCCCAGGCGACCTGGTCCGTGCAGGTGGCCGAGAGGACGCGGTACGGGCCGCTCGTCACGTACATCCGGAACCCGCCCGGGACGGTCACCACCGACTGCACCGACATAGACGACGTCCGGCTGAAGAAGACCGTCTCTTCCGCGGTGAACGACGGCGCGGCCTCGGCGGCTCCCGAGCAGGCGAGCGCCGCCAAAGCCCCGAGGAGGGCTCTGCGGAGGGTGTTGTAAAGCAAAAACGACGGCGGCCGCGGACTGCGGACGCCTACTCGGCGGGGTGCGACGCTAGTGTAGCCCCGGTGTTCGGGCAAGTCAAGGCTAGGCAGCCGGCAGCATCTGGTTCACGGCCGCGATCAAGGCCATGATGTCCACCGGCTTGTGGAGGATGAGGATGCCCGGGCCCTCGCCGACGACCCGCACGGCCTGTTCGGGGCTGACGGCGGTGAGGAAGATGACGGGAGTGCCCTTCGTGTAGGGGTCGTCCTGCAGGGACTTGAAGGCCGCCGAGCCGTAGGCGCCGGGCATCATGATGTCCGAGATGATGAGCTTGGGCCTCAGGTTCTTGGCCTTCTCGATCATCTCGACGCCGTCGGCGGCCACCGCGACCTGATGGCCGCGCGACTCGAGGACGTGCTTGAGCATCTCGGCGAGCTCGGCGGCGTCTTCGGCGACGAGGATGAGGGCCATTACTTCCCCAGAAGCTCCGCCACCGCGGCCAGCAGATGCGCGACGTCGAGGGGCTTGAAGAGCAGGCGCACGTTGGCCGCCTGCGGGACGACTTTCGCGGCGGCCTCGTGGTTCACGCCGGTCAAGAACAGCACCGGGATGCCCTTGGTGTGGGGGTCGTCCTGCAGGGCCTTGTAGGCCGAGGAGCCGTAGGCGCCCGGCATCATGATGTCCGAGATGATGAGCTGAGGGTTCACGGTCTTGGCCCGCTCGATCATCTGGACGCCGTCGGCGGCCATCACGACCTGGTGGCCGCGCGCCTCGAGGATGTCCTGGACGAGTTCGGCGACCTCGGGGGTGTCGTCGGCGACCAAGATGAGGGCCATGGGCCCAATCTTACTTTTTGTGGAACATCGTCGCGGGCAGGCCGGGCAAAAAGCGCGGCGCCAGCCAGAAGAGGATGCCGAGGACGCCGTAGGCGAGCGTCATCCAGCCCAAGAGGCCCGGCAGAGGGGCGAAGGAGGCCGCCAGCGAGATGACGCCGTAGCCCAAGGACAGCGCCCCGTTGAAGAAGGAGCTCTGCGCGCCGATGGACGGGCCCATCTTGTCCGGCGAGACCCAGCGCTGGAAGGTGGTGTTCAAGGCCACGAAGGCCGGGCCGTAGACCATGCCGGCGACGAGGAGGCTCACGGTCAGGGCCGCCGCGGGGCCGAAGCCCGGGAAGAGGCCGGCGGTCCAGACGAGGTAGGGCAGGGCCACCGCGGCGAAGCCGGGGCCCATGAGCTTCACCCAGCCGGTGTCCGTGAGGCGGGCGGCCAGAGCCATGAGGCCGAGCGCGGCGGCGGCGACGGCGGCCGCCACGACGAGGCTGCCCGGCGCGAGAGCTGCGAGCGACCAGCCCGCGGCCAGCGCCATGACGGCCCCCTGCACGAGGCGCTCTCCTTTAAAGGAGCGGCCGAACAGCTTGAGGACCGGGAGCTTCGCGCGGGCGGCCACCGAGACGAGGTTGCCGAGGAAGAGGGCGCCCAAGAGGCGGCCCAGGATGAGGCCCTTCCCGGCCGCCCCGGCCGCGCCCGCCAGGGCCGTGGCGGCGGCGGGCAGGACGAAGTACTGGAGCGGGAAGAGGAAGAGGGCGGCGAGCGACAGGTAGAGCATCGCGGTGCGCAGGCGCTTGGCGCGCAGGGCCAGCTCGGACTCGTAGCGCGCCTTCTCCGGGCCGTCCGCCGCGGCCGCGACCTTCTCCCGCAGCACGGCCTCGTCGGGCGAGTCGGCGCGGGCGGCGCCGCTCCACACGTCCTTGAAGGACTTGGAGCGCGTCACCCAGTAGAGGATGGCGGCGATGAGGGGCAAGGTGGTCGAGAAGGCTAGGTAGGCGCCGACGCCGAGCGCCGCGGCGCCGAGCGGCAGGGCGTTGGACTTGAAGAAGGCGACGGCCTGCGCCAACAGGCCCACGTGGGAGGGGATGCGGCGCTGGCCCGGCGGGGCGAGGTCCGGCATCGTGAACCAGAGGATGGGGAGGACCAGGAGGGCGTGCACCGCCGCCGAGATGTAGAAGGCCGCCGAGGGGTCCCACTTGTCGACGATGGAGCCGACCCCCACGATGAGGCCGAGCACCACCTGGATGGCCAGGTAGTTCATCCAGGCCAGGCCGTTGACCGTGCCGAGCGCCTTCTCGCCGGCGAGCTTCTTGAGGTACGCGCCCTCGACCGTCATCACCGAGCTCATGATCCAGCCGTTGGCGACCGAAGCGACGAGCAAGGTCCCGAAGTTCAAGAAGCCGAAGCCGGCCGCTACGGGCAGCACCAGCGAAAGAGCGGCGCGGATGCCGGCGTTGATGGCCATGGCCTTGCGCGCCGACAGGCGCTGGGCGATGAGGCCGTTTAAAGGGCCCGTGGCGACGGCGGCCAGCGGCCCGAAGGCCATCAGCGCGCCGAAGCCCGCCCAGCCGACGACCGGCACGGCGAGGAAGGGGTAGGCGATGGAGGTGAGGATGAAGCTCGCGATGGAGACGGTGCGCGAGGTGAAGAGCCCGGCCAGCGCCTTGACGTTCGGCTTGTCTTCGGCGGTTTGGGGTGCCGCGACGGTCGGGGCCGGAGCCGGGGCGGGCTCGGCGGCGGGCGCCAGGCCCGGCCGCGCGGTCCGGCTCGGCTGGCCTTCAGGGGCGACCGCATTCGAATTCTCGGCGCGGGCCTTCGCCCCTTCGAAGAAGGCGTCGAGGGCGGCGGCGGGCACGATGCCGCGCACATTCAGCGAAGCGGCTCCTTTCTCCAGCGTCGCCTTTGCCGTGGCTTGCTCTTTTCCATTTTCCCTCTCCCGCCCTTGCGGGAGAGGGTAGGGTGAGGGAAGCCCGACCGATGCCCTCACCCCATCCCTCTCCCGAACGCGGGAGAGGGGGAAAGCGGCGGCCTGGGCGGGCGCCGCGGCGGCCGCGACGGCGACGGCCTTGGCCGAGACGCTGGGGGTCGGCAGAGAAGGCGTCGTGAGGGACGGCGCGGCCAGGCCGGGTACGGCGAGGCCCGTCGGGGCCGAATTCAGCGGAAGGCGGAGCTGGAGCGGCGCCGCAGGGGCGGCGGGGACGGTCCGGACGGGGGCGACCTTGGCGAACTGGGCGTAGGCGCCCTGTCCCGGCGCGCTCAAGAGCGCCAGGGCCGCGAGCAGGATGCGGGTCAGCCTCATCTTAAGGAAGGATGAGGCCCAAGCCGCGGCCCCGCCTGGGCCGGTCGGCCCCTGGGGGACGGCTAAGGACCTAGACCTATTTCTCGTTCTTTTTAAACGAGTTTTCAGGAAGACCGGGCAGGTTCTTGGGGGCCCGGAAGAACAGGTACCCGCCCAAGGCGTAGAGGCCCAGCATCGGCACGAACATCGCCGGGAAGGCCGGCGTGAACGCGCTCGCGGCCAGGGCCAGGAGCCCGTAGCCGATGGAGTTGAAGGTGTTAAAGAACGAGGAGCCCGTCCCGAACACCTTGCCCAGGTGCGCCTTGTTGGTGTTGCCCTGCTGGTAGATGCCCAGCGACACCGACGAGGGCCCCACGAAGAGGCCGTAGTTGAGCATCGCCAAGAAGAGCGCCGTCTGCACGTCCATGAACGGGATGAGCGCCGGGAACGCCCAGACCGCCGCCGGGAGGGCGATGCCCGCGAGGCCAAAGCCCAGCGCCTTGATCCAGCCCTTGTTGGTGATGCGCCCCGACAGCCACATGAGGCCCGAGGCGATGGCGACGGCCGCCGCCGCGGCGAGGATGCTGCCGGGGACGAGGCCGGTGTAGACCCAGGCCGCGGCCATGCCGAGCACGAGGCCCTGCACGATGCGCTGGCCGGGGACGCGGCCGACGAGGGGCAGGCGGATCTCGGGGAGGGCCGCCTGCGAGGAGTTGGCGATGAGGTTGCCGAAGTACATGGCGCCCAGGAGCTTGCCCAAGAGCAGGCCCTTGCCCGCCGTGCCGACGAGGAGCACCGCGATGAGCGGCAGCGCGAAGTTCTGGAACGGGTAGGTCATCACGGCCTGGCCGGCCGAGTAGAGCACGGTCTTGAACTGGCGTCCCTTCCAGGTCTTCGCTTCCTTCTTGAGGGCGGCGGTCTCGGGCGTGTCCTCGCCGGCCTTGTCCTTCAAGGCCGCCTCGATTTCCTTCTCGCGCGGGGCGACCTCGCGGAACTCGCCGGCGCGCAGGGCCTTCACGGTGTCCGTGTTGAGGACCCAATAGAAGAGCGCCCCGGCGATGGGGAGCGCCGAGTGGAAGAACGCGTAGGAGCCGATGGAGGCGGCGGTGATGAGGGCCTCCTTCCAGTACTTCTTGGCGAAGGTCCCGGCGCGCTCCGAGAAGGGAGCCTTCTGCTGGGTCTTCGCGGCGGCGTTGCCCGCGGGCTTGTCCGAGGGCATCGTGAACCACATCAAGGGCGCCGCGATGGCGGCGTGCGCGATGGCCGAGATGAGGAAGGGCGTGGTGGGCGCCCAGGCGTCGATGTAGGAGCCGATGCCGACCAAGAGCCCCAAGATGACCTGCAGGGCCACGAAGTTGACCGAGATGAGGGCCTGCACCGCGTTCTGGTGCTTGCCCGCGATGCGGCGCACGTAGGCGGTCTCGGTCGTCATCGTGGCCGAGAGCGCCCAGCCGTTGGCGATGGAGGCGATGAGCAGCGTCCAGAAGTTGATGATGCCGAAGTACGCGAAGGTCGGCAGGGCCATCGCGAGCACCGCGCGGATGACCATGTTGATGGTCATCGAGGTGCGCGCCGAGAACTTGTCGGCCAGGGCCCCGTTGAGCGGGCCGGTCGCGATGGCGGCCAAGGGCCCGAGCGCCATCAACGTCCCGAAGGTGGCCCAGCCCACGGCGGGCGCGGCCACGTAGGGGTAGGCGATGGCGGTCAGGACGAAGGAGCCGATGGAGAGCGTGCGGCCTAAAAAGAGGCCGATGGTCGCCTTCTTGTTGAAGCCGCCGTCGTCGGCCTTGGTTCCCAGGGCGCCGAGGATTTCCTGGGTCGCCGTGTGGCCTTCCGAGGGCCAGACGAAGATGTTCTCGAGGCGCGGGTCGGCCTTGGCGCCGACGGAGAGGACCAGCGCGCCGGGGGCGGCCTTGGCCATGTCGGCGTCCGTGTTGCGCGAGGCGAAGAACTGGTCGCCCACGACGAGGGTCTTGGCGGCGGGGATCTGCGCCTCGGGGATGCGCTTGAGCCAGGACAGCGCCTTGGCGGCGTACTTGGCCGGCAGGCCCAGCGCGCGCAAATCCTTCAAGCGCTCGTAGGCCGCGCGCTGGCCGCGCAGGATGTTCATGCCGCGGACCTTGTTGACCTTGGAGGCCTGCAGGTAGGGCGGGTCGTCCATGCTTTTCGCGTAGCGCGCGAAGATGTGGAGGCCCGTCATGCCGCGGTTGGCGAGCTCCAGGGTCGCGACCTTGACCGCCTCGTCTAGGACCGACTGGGGCGCGCGCACGGGCAAGAGCTGGAAGAAGCCGTACTCGGTCACGTTGCCGGACTTGCCGTCGTGCTCGGCCGTGCCGAACTTCTCCTTGATGATGGCGGCGACGGCGTCGATGGCCTTGCGCTCGCCGTCGGTCCAGCCCGGCATGCGGTCGACGACGACGTCGCGGCCTTTGGAATCGTACTGCACCATCTCGGCGCCCGCGCGGCCGGCGAGGGTGACGGCGGCCTTCTGCTCGGCGGTGAGTTCCGAGAGCGAATCGATGACGGTGGGCGAGCCCCCGTCCTGGATGGCGGGGCGGTCGGTGAGGATGGCGACGGAGACGCCCTGGTCGGCGGCGGCCTTGAGGGCGGCGCCCGTGTCGGGGGCGGCCTTCTCCTTCCACTTCTGCAGAGTGTCGTCGTAGTCGAAGACGGCCAAGGAGGGCTTGTTGTCCTTGAGGCTCTTCACCAAGGCGGCCTTGTGCTCGGGACTCACCGCGCGCAGGCTCCGCACCTCGCCGTAGCCCTCGGCCAGCGCTTTGTACGCGGCGCGGTGCACCTCGTAGTCCTCGGCGCCGCCCTGGGGGTTCGCCTCGCCGACGCGCACGAGGGAGGCCTTCGCGGCGTCGGTGTTGAACTTGGCGATGGCGGCGACGGCGGCCTTGCGCTCGGCCAAGGGCTTCTTCGAGTCGACGGCCGTCGGCTCGTAGGACTCGGGGGTGGCCGGGGCTTCGAGGGAGGAGCGGCCCGACTGCTCGGAGCCGGGCGTCGCCTCGACGACGGCGTTGACCGCGCCCCAGGAGCGCGAGCCGGTGAAGAAATTCTGGAGCAAGGCGCCCTGCGACGGGGCGGCGGTCTTCCCGAGGGTCTCGACGTTGGCGGAGAGGGTCGCGAGCGCGGTCTCGGGCTTGGCCTCGGGGGCCGCGGGAATGGCGGCGTTGACGGCGGCGCGGACGGGCGAAGCGATGACGGCGGCCGACACCGGGGCCGCGAGAGCGGCGCGCGCGGGCAGGGCGGCGTTCACGGCGGCCGGCGAGGCCGGTGCGGCCAGGCGCGGCGCGGCGGCGGAGGGCAGGGCCAAAGAGGGGGCGGAGAGGGTGGGGGTGAAGGACGTCGCGGCGGGGATGTGGAGCGGCACGGCGGGCACGACGGGCGTTCCCGAGACGGGGGCCGAGCGGAGGACCTGTGCAAAAGCCTCCGTGGCGCCGAGCCCGGGCGAGGTAAGGAGGATGAAGGACGACAGTGCCGCGCTTAAGAGTTTCATTAGTCAAATTGTATAGGGAAAGGCCGCACGGTCCTTGGGCCCTCGGGGCCCTCCGGGGCGGGCAATGGTCCCAGGCCGGCCGGGACCCGGGGGTGGGACCTCGGGGGAGGGGTTATATTAAGGAGCCAGGCCGGTTCTGTCCAGGAATTGGAAGTCACAATTTGTGACCTCCAATTTCGAGCCCTTTCGTGACTCAGGCCGATGATAAAGATCAGACCCCGGAGCTGTGCGCCGGAAAGCTTCCCCATACCAACACGTACGTTTTACCCCCCAAAAAAGTTCCCTTTGTCGTCGGAGGGCGGGCCCAGTGGTGCGCTTAGTTCGAAGGCCGCGGCTGGAACAAGAAGACCTTCAGGTCCGCCGTGGGGAGGGTGGGGTCCGGCGCCGGCTGCAGGGGGTCGGCCACGCGCAAGAGCGCCGCGCTCGTGTTGCCCACCAGATCGCGCGCGACGATGCGGTAGGCGCCCGGCTCGGCCGGCGCGGCGACGAGGCGGGAGACCGGCGGCAGGCCGTTTGCCGGCGCGGACCATTCGGAGACCTTGGTCGCGGGCTTGCCGGCCGCGTCTAGGCGCCACACGCGGATGTGGGCCAGGCCCAGCTGCTCGGCGTCCTTGACCTCGACGCCGTCGCCGGCGGGCCCGGTCCGGCGCCACAGCCGCGGCGGGGCGTCGTCGGTGACGAGGCGCATCAGGAACTCGCGCGGCGAGACGTTCTGGCCCGGGAAGCGCGCGTCGAAGGCCGGCTGGGAGCCGCCGTCGAAGGGCGGCCCCGGGTCGGTGTGGGCGCCGCGGATGCCGCGGTCGGCCTCCTCGTGGGTGATGACAGCGGAGCGGTCGCGCGGGACGCCGGCTTCCTTCGCGATGGCCCGGATGAGCCAGGCCATCGAGGCGTACATCTTCCAGTAGGCCTCGGGCGACCAGTCCGAGTCGCGGAAATAGGGCGAGTTGGGGTGCCCCGACTCGGTCTCGATGCCCACCGACTCTCTGTCGACGGCGTCGTTTTTGACGTGGTTGGCGATGTCCTCGATGCGCACCATCCGCGTCACGCGCCCGTCGCGGCAGACGATGAAGTGTGCGGCGGTCTTGGCGTTCAGAAGATGCGACACCGACCCGTCGCAGGCCCCCGCCCCGCCCGAGGCGTGAAGGACGATCTTCTTGATGCCGCCGTCTTCGACCCGGTCGGCGTCCGTGACGCCGGTGGGGACTTCGACGCGCCGGCGGCGGCGCTTCTTGCCGCGCACGACGGTTCGGCGCAGAGACTCGAAGCGGTCGACCATCTCGGCGTACTCGAAGTTGACCTGGCCCTCCTCGAGCTCGAGGTCCGGCGAGGGCGTGTTCTGGGGCGGCGGCGTCACGGGCACGCCCTCGGGCAGCAGCGGGACGTCCTGGAGCAGGCCGGAATGGCCAAACCCCCGGGCCGTGCTCTCGAGGCGTTGAGGGACCTGAGCCGAGGCCGGGGCGGCGACGGCCAAGGCGGCCGCTAGGACGAGCATATTGGAACTTTAGCCCCCGCGGCGGCCATGGAAGAGGGTCCTTTGGTCCCGCCTTCGGCCGGTCTTTAGTCCTAGGCCCCGCGGTCTAGCGGGAGTAGCGGGCGCGCGCCGCGGGCTCGCGGGCCTCGGCGTCGTCCTGGGCGGGGAGGCGCGAGAACCGTCCGTACACGACGTAGCGCGCGAGGCCGCCGGCGGGGTCGGGGTATATAAAGGAGTCCCGCTTGGCGTCGGCGAAGGGCAAGATGAGGCCGTGGTCGCGCACGAACCGGAAATCCACCGGCCCGGCGAACTCGCTCAGGGCCGCGTCGAGCTCGGCCAGGGTCTTAAAGGACTTCTGCGAGCGCAGCGGCCCGTCGAAGACCTCGCCGGGCGGATAGACGAGCATCGCGTAGGCGCCGCCATCCTTCGTCAAGAACACGTCGCCGCGCGTCCCGAACTGCGCGACGGCGCCGGTCTTGTCCTTGCGGATGTCGACCGGGGCGGCGAGGTCCGCTTCGGCGAGACGCAGCGGCCCCGGCAGCCGCTCGAAGGACGCCGCGTCCACGATGAAGTCGACGCCGTCGGAGCCCGTCACCTGGACCACCGCGTGCCCGCCGGGGCCGTTGGCGTTGAAAGAGTCCAGGTAGGCGGCCTGATGCCCGGGAAAGCGCCGGCGAAATAGCGTGAAGAACGTCTTGGCCGATTCCACGCAGCCGTTGACGGTCCCCGCCGAGAGGACTTTGGAGGCGTCCCACTCGTGCGGGCCGCGCGGCGCGGGGGCGTCGGGGGCGTAGCGCAGCGAGGCGCGCATCTCGGTCAGGACCTGGGCGACGGCCTCTTCAGGGGTGGCGGGGCGGGGGGAGGGGGCGGACCAGCCCAGCGAAGCCGCCAAGAAGAGGAGAAGGGTCGAGGGGAGGAGGATCCTCCCTTCGAAGCGTCCGCCGAGGGCGCGGGCGATGTTCTCGATGGTGTCGAGGGTCATGTTCTGGCCTCCGGACTCCATCCGCGACACCGCGGCCTGGCTGGTCTTCAGCCGCCGCGCCAGCTCCGGCTGGGAGACGCCCGCCTTCTTGCGCGCGTCGTAGATCTGCCGGGCGACCCGGCGGCGGGCGCTCGCTTTCTTAAGGCCCTCGCGAAAGTCCGGGTCCCTCGACTCGGCCTTAAGCCAGGTCCGGACGTTCGAGCCCTCATGGGGGTTCTTCTTGGTTTTCATGCCATTCTCCAAATCTCGCGTCGGGACGCCGCTTTCTCGAACTCCCGCTTCTGCACGGCGGCGGACTTCTTCACGAATCCGTGCGCCAGGACGACCCGGTCCTCCGCGAAGAAATACAGGATCCGGTACTCGACCCGCGCCGCCCGGAACCGCAGCTCATAGATCCCTTCGGCGATGAAATCCGCGTCCGGGCGCCGCAGGGCCGGCCCGAGCCGCTCCAAGTCCGTCAGCGCCGCCCCGGCCCAGACGGAAGAAGATCAGCCGCCAGGGCATGACGGCTCCCTGGAACCAGTGTATATCACATATGATATTACGTCAAGGCTTGCCGCAAGCCGCCGGCTTCCCGCACCCGCGGCGTACCATCCCCTGGTTGCCGGGATCTTGCACTTCTCGAGAAGTACGACATTATGCCCCCACGGCAATTTGGCCACGGCCCGTGGCCAAACCATGAACTCCCGGCTCGCGGCCGATGCCGCGCGGAGCCGCGCTCCGTGGAAACGGGCCTTGATCCTTTCAAGCAGCGCCCCGTACCCTGCCGGCAACGGCAGCTCTGGAGACCCCATACCGACACGTACGCTCGACCCCCCGAATTAGTTCCCTTCCTCGTCGAAGACGCGGGAGCCTAATCCGCGGCGAAGACGGCCAGCACCGCCGCCAGGTAGCGCGCCGTCCGCTCCGGGTCCTCGCGCGCGCGGCGCGGGAACTCGAAGTGCAGCGCGGGCGAGCGCTTGCCGAGCTCGCCCCACTTCTTGGAGGCCCCGGCCTTCATCTTGACCGCGTCCAACCCCTCGACGCGCACCTCGAGCCAGGCCAGGCCGTGCCGCTCGCGCTCCGCTTCGAGGAGCCGCTTGAGCCTCCGGGCGTCTTCCTCTTTCACTCCGACCAAGGCCACGTCCAGCCGGCCCGCCAGCTCCGTGCGGAGGTTGCCGTGGACCTCGACGTAGAGCTCGGGGGCGAACGCCCCCACCGCCTTCGACCAGGCCGCGTACACGTCCTCGGCGCAGGGCGTGCGCCGCTCGTCGTCGCTTTTAAGCCCGTAGCCCTCGGTCGGCCGGTTGACGTTGACCGGATGCTCCTTCGTGCGCTGCCCCCGCGCCACCACGCAGGCCCACCGAAGCGTCGCGCAGGCCAGGTCCACGACGCGGCCCGTGTCCTCGTCGAACTCGCCGTGCGGCGCGGCCAGCACCTTGCGGCCTCGGCCCGTCACCTCGATGGTCCCGGGGACGCAGGCCGTCGCGAAGCCGTCTTTGACCGTGATGAGCCGCTGGGCCGTGCCTAGACCCTCCGCCGTCACGGTGACCCGCGCCTGCGTGGAGGCCAATGCGGGGTCGAAGGACCAGTAGACGGTCCGGGCGCCCTTTTGGACGGGCTCCACCTTGTAGGACGGCGCCTCCCAGCTCACGAGAGTCCCGACGTCCGCGCTCCAGCTCGCGAGCGGCTCTTCGACCCAGAGCTTGAGCCCCGGCGAGTGCGACATCGCCGGCGAGTAGGGCGCGGTGGAGGCCTGCAGGAAGAGGAGCAGGCTCAGCATGGGTCGATCTTCTTGGCCCACCACACGAAGGTCAGCTGCGCCAGCCCGCCGGCCGCCATCGCGAGCTCGCTCGGGGGCGGCGGCCCGAAGACGGCGGCAAGCTCCAGGACGGCCAAGACCCCGAGGAACCATTTAAGGCGATTAAACGGGACGCCGCTTTTGACCGCCAGCCAGCCGCCGGCAGTCAACATCGCGCCCTCGACGGCCAACGTCCACGGCAGCGAAAACCAAAGACCCAGCCCCACCTTCGCCGAGTCCGCCGCGAACGTCAAAGGCATGTCCGGCCGGTGGCTGGCGGCGTCGAGGAGCCAGTGGCTAAAGACGAGAGAACCGATTATTTTTCCTCCCGCGAAGGCGGCGAGGACGGACCAGCCCAGCGCCGCCAGCAGGCTGTGGCTGTAGGGCATGTGGAGGAAGTCGACCGGCATCACGGCCGTGCTGCCCGGGCTGATCTTGAGGGTTTCGAGGCCGGCGAAGACGAAGAAAGGCCAGAGGAGGTCGAGGGCGACGGCGGCCGCCACCAAGGTGCCTAGGGAAGTGTGTTTTGCGGCGGGCTTTGCCGCTAGGGCGACGGCGTAGTGGCCGATGAACATCGGGGGATGATAGCCGGGAGACGGGGGTGGGGCAAGGTTGGGGGGGGTGTGGGGAAGGGATTGCGCCGATGTGCTCATGAATGGGATGGCCCCCGGGCTTCCGGGTTGCGAAGGTCTGGGAGGCCGGTTAAACTGGGGCCCATGGGACGATTTCTCGCCGGCGCGCTTCCGTGGGCCCTGACGTTGTTTGTCCTCGGTTGCGCCACCGGGGGGCGCCGCCCCCCCTACACGGACCTGCTAGGCGACCCAAGCATTGCGGGCTCCATCATTTGGGAGGGCAAGTCCGGCCCCGAACCCTATCCGTCGTGGCCCGCGGAGCGCAAACAAGACCTCGCTAGAGCCCTGGCCGCCGTGGACGTCGGGCGCCCCGCCGGCCTCGAGGCGCCCCCCAACCCCATCCTCCCCATCGCGATCAAGAACGAGAACCTCGACCGGGGAAAGCTCGGCATCGAAGAGGAGACCGAGAACTGCGAGGACGACGGCCATGTCTTCTATTCGGCCGAAGACGCCTGGGCGCTCTTCCTCGCCCATGTCGCCCACAGCCTCCGGCTCGAGCGCGACCGCAAGGTGGCCTGGTCGCTTAGAGGCATGTCGGATGAGGAACGCTCCTACCTGCTCGACTCGCGACGGCTCCAGAAGCGCAAGGATGCCGGCGAGTTCGAGGCCACGCGATTCGTGATGGGGCACGCCCTCTCCTGGGACCCGGCCATCGCCTACCGGTTCCTCGTTAAGAAGGGGCTCCTGGGGGATTCCCCGGAACGCACGCTCTTCTCGCTCACCTCGTGGGCGAGCCGCAACCTGCGCCACATCCTCGGCGACGAGACCTACCAGGCCCTCTACGGCTATCCCGGACCGATTCCGATCGACCGCATCATC
>SCTT01000209.1 GCA_004322435.1 bacterium | reverse complement strand
TTCAAGGACGACGCGCCCAAGTCCGTGGCCGCCTTCGTCGCGGCTGCCAAGGCGGGCGCCTACGACGGGAGTCCTTTCGCGCGCGCGGTGCCGGGTTTCCTCGTGCAAGCCGCGGCCCGCAAGGCCGGCGGGGAGCTCCCCTTCGAGTCTCTGCCCGGCCGCGGGTTCCAGGAGCCGGGGCGCATGGCCGTCCCGGCCCAGGACGGCGTCTCCGTCCCCGGCCAGTTCTTCGTCACCTTGCTCCCCGCGCCCTGGCTCGACGGTAAGCACGCGGTCATGGGCGAGGTGACGAAGGGGCTGGCCCTCCTCGACGCCGCCTCCCGCGAGCCCCGCCGCGAGCGCGCCGCCGACGGGGCCTTGGCCGACGCCCCGCTCGACCCCCTGCGCATCCGCTCGGTCCGCTTCGAGGACCGGCCATGAGGCGACTGGCGGAGGGCGTCTACCGGCTCGAGGCGGCGGGCTTCGTCAACGCCTACCTCGTCGTGGGGGACCGGGACCTGACCTTGGTCGACGCGGGTCCCGCGCGGAGGTTTCCCCTCATCGTCGCGGAGCTCAAGGCCAACGGGTATTCGTTCAACGACGTGGGGCGGGTGGTCGTCACTCACGCCCATGCGGACCACGCCGGAGGCCTCCACCCGCTGTTGTCCCTGCGTCCGGTCAAGGTCTACGCGCATCCTCTCGAGGCTCCGGTGCTGGCCAAGAAGGCGCCGATGCCGCCGCCGAGCGCCCCGTTCGGGGGGGTCCTCCACGCTGTCTTCGAGGCCGTCCTCACGCGCGGGCCGGTGGACTCGGCCCAGCCGGCGGACTCCGGGACGCCGGTGCGGGGGCTGCCCCAATGGCAGGTCCTCCACACGCCCGGCCATACGCCGGGCTCCATCAGCCTCTACGAGCCGGTGCGCCAGATTTTGCTGTGCGGCGACGCGCTGGCGGTGTCGGGCGGGAAGGTCCGGGCGGTTCCGGACGGGCTGCACGCCGACCCCGAGGCGGCCCGCCGGACGGTGGCGATGCTCGGCAAGATGGACGTGGACATCCTGGGCTGCGGCCACGGCGAAGAGGTCCGGGGCGGCGCCTTCCGTTTCATCGAGAAGGCCGCGGCCGCCTGAGGTCCGCCGCCAGCGCGGCCAGATGCTCCCGCAGCCGCGGGCTCTTCTTCTCCATCATCGGGATGAGCCGCCGGCGCACCCAGTTCCGGGTGAAGCCTTCGTCCTTGTTGCTCGCATCCTCGCGCCAACTTAAACCGAATGAGCGGCAGTAAGCCCGAGTCTCGGCGCGAGTCAGCGCCAAGAGCGGCCGCACCACCTCGGCCCGGCAGCCCTTGAGGGCCCTGCGAGGGGGGATGCCGGCCAGGCCCGCCGCCTTCGTCCCGCGCAAAAGGTGCATGAGGACCGTCTCGGCGTTGTCGTCTAGATGGTGCCCCAGCGCGACCTTCGTGTAGCCCCCGCTCCGGGCCAACCGGGCCAAAGCGGCGTAGCGCAGCGCCCGGCCGGCGTCTTCGAGCCCCGCGCGGCGCTCCGCGGCGGCTCCCCGGACGTCCAAGGCTGCGAGGGTGAAACCGACGCCGAGCTTCTCGGCCAGGGCGCGCACGGCCGCAGCGTCCTTGTCCGCCTCCCGCCCGCGCAACCCGTGGTGGAAGTGGACCAGGGCCAGCCCGGCGATGCGGCCCTTCGCCCGCCGGGTCGCCAGCCAATGGGCCAGGCAGACCGAATCGGCCCCTCCAGAGACCGCCGCGAGCACGCGGTCGCGGGGGGAGAGCAGGCCTTCGGCGCGGTCGAAGGCGGCCAGGCGGGAGAGGAGGGGCTTCACAGGTTGATTTAAGTATTATAATGGCCGTGCCGTGACAGACGCCTTATAAGGTAAGGGAAAGAGAGCGACATGCCCAAAAAGGTCCTGGTCGTCGACGACGAGCCCGAGATGCTCAACCTGATGAAGTTCACGCTCGAGCAGGGCAAGTACGACGTCGTCACCTGCGATACCGGCCGCAACGCCTGGGCCGCCATCATCGACAACAAGCCCGACCTGATTCTCCTCGACGTGATGCTGCCCGGCATCGACGGCTACTCCCTCCAGATCAAGATCTCCCAGGACGACCTCACCAAGCACATCCCCATCGTCATCATGACCGCCCTCGAGCCCTCCCGGACGCTCTTTAAGAAGTTCGAGCAGGTGAAGGGCTTCATGACCAAGCCCTTCAAGACCGATGAGCTCCTCCAGAAGGTGGAAGAGATCATCGGCAAGGCCTAGCGCCCCGGACGATGTCCGAAGACAAGTTCGACGCCATCGTCGTCGGCGCGGGCCCCGCGGGGACCACGGCCGCCATCACGATGGCCCGAGCGGGCCTGAACGTGGTCCTCCTCGAGCGCGGGGAGTATCCGGGCGCCAAGAACGTGCAGGGCGCCGTGCTCTACTCCAAGATGCTCCACGACGTGGTGCCCGACTTCTGGAAGGAGGCCGACTCCCCCTGCGAGCGCCCCATCGTCGAGCAGCGCACCTGCATCACCTCGGGCGACTCCTTCGTCACGGCCGGCTACCGCTCCGCCAAGTTCCTCGAAGGCATTCCCAACTGCTACACCATCATCCGCACCCGCTTCGACCAGTGGTACGCCAAGAAGGCCGAGGAGGCGGGCGTCAACCTCCTCTGCGGCGTCAAGGTCGACGACGTCGTGCGCAAGGACGGCCGGGTCGCGGGCGTGAAGACCTCGGACGGCGACGAGCTCCTGGCCGACGTCGTCATCGCCGCCGACGGCGTCAACTCCATCTTGGCCCAGAAGGCCGGCCTGCGCGGCGAGCTCAAGCCCGCCGAGGTCGCCCTCGGCGCCAAGGAGGTCCTCGGGCTTCCCTCCGAGAAGATCGAGGACCGCTTCGCCTTGGGCAAGGGCGAGGGCGCGACCATCGAGTTCTTCGGCTCGGTCTCCTTGGGGATGCTCGGCTACGCCTTCCTCTACACGAACAAGGAGTCGCTGGCCCTGGGCGTCGGCTGCAAGCTCAGCCACTACATGAAGAGCGGCGTGCGGCCCTCGGAGCACCTCGAGCTCGTCAAGAAGCATCCGCTCATCAGTAAGCTCATCGAAGGGTCCAAGCCCCTCGAGTACTCGGCGCACCTCATCCCCGAGGGGGGCTTCCACTCGATGCCCCCCCTGGCCCGCGACGGCTTCCTCGTCTGCGGCGACGCGGCCCAGATGATCAACCCCGCCTTCCGCGAGGGCTCGAACCTGGCCATGACCTCCGGCATGCTCGCCGGCCAGACCGTCGTCGAGGCCAAACAGAAGGGCGACTTCAAAGAGGCGACGCTGTCGGCCTACGTGGACAAGCTCAAGGCCTCCTACATCTGGCCCGATTTGGAGGAGACCGCCGACATCGAGACCCACATCGAGTCCTGCGAGGGCTTCCTCGACTTCTACCCGAAGCTGGCCTGCGAGCTGGCCCATCTGCGCTTCGCCGCCGACGGCCAGCCCAAGAAGGAGCACTTCGCGAAGGCTTTGGGGCTGGTCAAGCAGCGGGGGCTCTTCCGGATGGCGCGGGAGCTCTTCCCGCTGAGGAAGGTGGCGGTATGAGCCACGGCCACGTGAAGGAGACCGTCGAGGCCAAGCTCGGCACGCTCGACTGGAAGAAGCATTCGAAGACCCACATCACTTTGAAGGACTTCTCCGCGTCCTCGCCCTGCGCCACGAAGTGCGCCGACAAGCCCTGCGTGACCGTGTGCCCCGCGAAGGTCTACGAGTGGGAGGACGCGCAGAAGAAGGTCCTCGTCGCCTACGAGAACTGCATCGAGTGCGGCGCCTGCCGCATGCTCTGCCCCTTCGACAACATCGACTGCGACTGGCCCATCGGCGGCATGGGCGTCAAGTACAAGTACGGCTGAGGTTCTGACGAACTAGGTGCCGGACCCCGCCCCCTCCGTCGAGCTCAAAGGCGTCTTCAAGCGCTTCGGCGACGTCACCGCGGTCGACGGCGTCGACCTCACGATCCGCAAGGGCGAGTTCTTCGCCCTGCTGGGCTCCTCGGGCTGCGGCAAGACGACCCTCCTGCGCATGATCGCCGGCTTCGAGTACCCCGACTCGGGCGGCGTGCTCATCCAGGGCCGCGACGTCGCCCGCGTGCCGCCCAACGAGCGGCCCGTGAACATGGTCTTCCAGCACTACGCGCTCTTCCCGCACATGACAGTCGAGGACAACGTCGCCTTCGGCCTGCGGATGAAGAGGCTGCCCGAGGCCGAGGTGGCCGAGCGCACGGCCGAGGTCCTGCGCACCGTCCAGCTGGGGGCCCTCTCGGCCCGCTACCCGCACCAGCTCTCCGGCGGCCAGCAGCAGCGCGTCGCGCTGGCCCGGGCCCTCGTCAACCGCCCCGAGGTGCTGCTCTTAGACGAGCCCTTGGCGGCCTTGGACGAGAAGCTCCGCCAGGAGATGCGCCACGAGCTCAAGGCCCTGCAGGTCAAGGTCGGCATCACCTTCGTCTTCGTCACGCACGACCAGGAGGAGGCGCTGGCGCTGGCCGACCGCATCGCGGTGATGCGCGGCGGGCGCATCCAGCAGCTGGGCACGCCCATCGAGGTCTACGAGACCCCGACCTCCCGCTTCGTGGCCGACTTCGTCGGGGTGTCGAACCTGCTCGAGGGGGCCGTCACCGAGGCCGAGCCCCTGCTGATGGAGGGCAAGGGCGACGCCCGCCGGGCCTTGCTCGACGTGTCGGGCGTCGGCTCCGTCGCGGCGACCCTGTTCAACGGCGTGAAGGCCGGCGACAAGGTCACCCTCTGCCTGCGTCCGGAGCGCATCCACTTGGCCTCCGACGGGGCGCAGGCCGAGCTCGACAACCGGCAGCCCGGCCTCGTCGAGAGCACCGTCTTCTTGGGCGGCGAGGTGCGCTACCGGGTGCGCCTGGCCGAAGGCCGCGAGCTCGAGGTCCACGAGACGAGCTCTCCGCTGCGCCCCGTCCGCCGTCCCGGCGAGCGCGTGCTCGTGCAGTGGCGGGCCGAGGACGCGCGCGCGGTCGCCGAGTGAGCGTCGAAGAGAGCCACCACCGCCGCCTGGGCTGGCCGGCCCTGGCCTGGCTCTCCGCCTTCCTGGGCGTCCCGATGGCGCTCATCGCCGCGGTCAGCCTCGCGACGAAGGGCCCCTACGGCGGGGTCGAGTGGGCCTTCTCGCTGGGCGCCTATGGCCGCCTGTTCGACGGGCTCTACATCGGGGTGTTCTCCCGTTCGCTGGCGCTGGCCGGGCTCAACACCCTCCTGTGCGCGGTGCTGGGCTTTCCCATCGCCTACTGGATGGCGCGTTCGTCGAAGCGCATGCAGGGAGCCCTCGTGCTCGCCGTCCTGATCCCGTTCTGGACCAACGTCCTCGTGCGCCTCTACGCCTGGATGTTCATCTTGGGGCGCTCCGGGCCGCTCAATTCGGGGCTCGTGTCGCTGCACGGGGGCGAGCCGGCCGAGCTCCTGTTCACCCGCGGGGCCGTCGTGCTGGGCCTCGTCTACGAGCACCTGCCCTTCATGATCCTCCCGCTCTACGCGACCTTGGAGAAGCTCGATTGGGCGCTGGTGGACGCCGCCCAAGACCTCTACGCGACGCCTCGGCAGGCCTTCTTCAAGATCACCTTGCCGCTGGCCCGGCCCGGGCTGACCGCGGGCGCCATCCTCGTCTTCGTCTGGACCTTGGGCGACTTCGTGACGCCGGACATCCTGGGCGGCTCCAAGGTCGTGATGGCGGGCAACCTCATCCACCAGCAGTATCTCGTGCTGCGCGACTGGCCCTTCGGCTCGGCCCTCTCGCTGGGGCTCATGGCGGTCGTCGGGGCGGGCCTCTTCGCCGCCAAGCGCCAGGAGGCCGCGGCGTGAGGCGCTCCCCCTGGCTGAGCGCGGCCGGCTGGGCGACGCTGGCCTTCCTCTACCTGCCCCTCTTCGTGCTGGTCGCCTTCTCATTTAACGCCTCGAAGTACGGCTCGGCCTGGGGCGGCTTCACGCTGTCCTGGTACGCGAAGCTCTTCAGCGACAACAAGATCCTGGCCTCGACCTGGAACAGCGCCGTCGTGGCCGGCATCTCCTCGGCGCTGTCGGTGGTGATGGGGACCTTGGCCGTGGTGGCGCGGGGCCGCGGCGAGGAGGCGGGGGGGCGCTGGCAGGACGCCTTCTTCTATGTCCCGCTCTTGGTGCCGGAGCTCATGCTCGCGGTGGGCTTCCTCCTTTTCTTCGGGCTCATCAAGGGGGACCTGGGGCTTCTGCCGCTCGTCATCTCCCACACGACCCTGACGGTGCCGCTCGTCTGGCTCATCGTCAAGGCGCGCTTCGAGAAGATCGACCCGCGCCTCGAGGACGCCGCGGTGGACCTGGGCGCGACGCGCTGGCAGGCCTTCCTCAAGGTGACTTTGCCGCTCCTCATGCCCGCCGTCGTCGCCGGGGGGCTGATGGCCTTCGTCACTTCGCTCGACAGCTTCCTCATCAGCTTCTTCGTGTCGGGGCCTTCCACGACGACCTTGCCGGTGCAAATCTATTCTATGCTCAAGTTCTCCATCAGCCCCGAGGTCAACGCGCTCTCGACGCTCTTCTTCTTGGCGTCCTTCGCGCTGGTCGTCACCGCGTGGCTGCTGCAGGGAGGGGAAGATGCGGCGCTCCATTAGCCTGGTCTTGGCGGGCCTGCTGGCCGCCTGCGCGAAGCCGTCCAAGCCCGAGGTGCGCCTCTACACCTGGGACTCCTACGACGACCCCGCCATCTTCGCCAACTTCGAAAAGCTCACGGGCATGAAGGTCGTGGTGGACTACTACGGATCCAACGAGGAGCTCCTCGCCAAGCTCATGGGCGGCCAGGGCGGCTACGACGTCATCATGCCCTCGGACTACATGGTGGACATCATGGCCCGGCAGGGGCTCTTGGGCGAGGTCCCCGCCGACGCCGTGCCCAACCGCAAGTTCCTCGACTCCCGCTTCATGGACCTGGCCTTCGACAAGGGCAACAAGTTCAGCTTCCCGTATCTGTGGGGGCTGACCGGCATCGCCTACGACTCGGACGTGGTCAAGCCCGCCCCCGACTCCTGGCAGGCGCTGTGGGACCCCAAGTGGAAGGGCCGCATCGCGATGCTCAACGACCAGCGCGAGGTCATCGCGATGACCTTGCACAGCCTGGGCAAAGACCCCAACTCCCGGGAGCCGAAGGATTTGGAGGCGGCCAAGAAGCGCCTCATCGAGCAGCGGCCGTTGGTGCGCGCGTACCAGAGCGAGAACCAGAAGGCGCTCCTCATCAACGGCGAAGCCGTGCTCGCGCAGTCCTGGTCGGTGGACGTGAACCTGGCCGCGCGCGAAAAACCCTCCATCAAGTTCGCGGTCCCCAAGGAGGGGGCCTTCCTCTGGATGGACAACCTCTGCGTGACGAAGGCCGCCCCGAACCGCGAGGGGGCGCTCAAGCTCATGGACTACCTGCTCGACCCCGAGGTGGCCTTGAAGCTCCACCAAAAGCTCGGCGGCGGCACCCCGCTCAAGCCCGTCGCCGAGAAGATGCCGGCCGAGGCTCGCGGGAACCCCACCATCGTCCCGACCGACGCGGTCATCAAGAAGGCGCGCTGGCTCAAGGACGTGGGCGAGGCCGCGCCGGCGTACGACCGGCTGTGGACGGAGCTTAAGGCCGGTTAGACGTCGTCTGAGAGCCGGTTGCCCGGCTGTATTTAATGATTTATAAGTCATTAATTATCTATTGACAAATGTCGTTTTAGGCATTAAATTATGCCTATGAAGCGTTCAGTCTCCGTCGGAGCCGCCCGAAAATTAGACGATTCGATCCGAATCGGTGGCTCGATGGCTGCGGCGGGGCCTCTTCCGCCGGGCGTTTTGCTGGCTACCGCACGTCTATCCCTCCGGATGACCCAAGCCCAGCTCGCCAAGCGTGCCGGCATGGAGCAGGCCCAAGTGGCCCGCTTCGAACGGGGGCGGGGGGACGCCCGCTTGGGAACGGCGCGCCGTCTGTTCTCGGCGTTGGGACTCGAACTCCTCGTCTCCGCCGCGGCTCCCGTTCCTTTGGCGCGCCTGCTCGAAGAGCGTGTGCGGGCCGTCGCCCACCGCCGCGTCGCCCGCGTCGCCGCGACCATGGCGCTCGAGCGGCAGGAGCCGGACGCGCGCGCCTTGCGGGCCCTCGAGAAGGAGGAGGAGGCCCGGCTCCGCGAACGGGGCGGGTCCGAACTCTGGGATGATTGAGCCGTTTCGGGCTCCCGAAGGGTCGACGCCCATCGACGCCGCGGGATTGCGCTCGCGCCATGTCACGACCTATGCCGACCTCTGCGTCGCGGAGGCGGAGAACATCTTGGCGGCGCAGGCCAAGCATCTGACTCGTCGCGCGTCTCCCGAGAAGGTCCTGACGGAGGAATTCCTGCGTCGCCTCCACCGCGACATGTTCGGCGCGGTCTGGGACTGGGCCGGCACGTACCGCCGGGTCCAAACGAACGTCGGCGTGGCGCCGGCGGCCATCCGGGAGGAGGCGGCCAAGCTCTGTCAGGACGCCCGCTTCTGGGACGCCGCGGATGACGGGATGCCTGTGTTGGAGCGCGCCGTACGGCTTCACCACCGTTGCGTCTGGATCCATCCTTTCCCGAACGGCAACGGGCGCCATGCCCGCATGCTAGCCGACGTCTACCTCTTCTCCCATCGGCATGCTCTCCCGGCTTGGCCCTCTGGCCTGGCGGGGGCGGGCGCCGCGCGCGCGGATTACCTAGCGGCTCTCAAGGCTGCCGATGCCGGCGACCATCAGGGGCTGGTCGCCTTCACGCGCCGATTCCTGCCGGACTAGCCGCAATTCCCTGGCGAAAACAAAGTTCGGGGGCTATAGTACCCCGGCATGGCCGAGGCCCCCGAGCTCAAGCTCGTCACCGTCATCGTCCAGCACTCGGACGAGCAGAAGGTCCTCGACGCGGCGCTCGCCGCGGGGGCGCCCGGCGCCACCTACTTCTACGGCCGCGGCACCGGGGTGCGCCAGAAGATGGGGATGCTCGGCTGGCTCATCGAGGCCGAGAAGGTCATCATGCTGATGGCCGTGCCTCCCGAGAAGCTCGACGCGGTGGTCAAGGCCGTCACCCAAGCCGCGGAGCTCGACAAGCCCGGCAAGGGCCTGCTGTGCGTGCACACCGTCCACCAGGTCGTGGGTCTCGGATGAGGCTGGGCTCCGTCGCCTTTCTCGTCGCGTTGGGCGGCTTGGCATCGTCGCTCCCGAAGCAGATGGCCGCGTTTTCCTCGTTGGCGGGCCAGCCCGCCGCTTCGGCTCCGGGAGGCCTGGAGGCCAAGCTCGAGGCCGACGTCGCCCGCCGCCTCGAGGCCCAGGGCGTCGACGGCGCCGCCGAACTGGTCCGCCAGGCGCGCGGCGAGCAGAAGACCATCCGGAACCCGCTCATCGACGTCCTGCTGGGGCAGGGACCCGCCGCCAAGGCGGCGATGACCCCCCGCCTGCCGGCCCTGCCGACGGGTTGGCGCCCCGCCAAGAGCACCGTCCTATGGGCGTCCTCCGCGGCGACCTGGGGCCCGGTCCTCCTCCTGGGCCTGGCCGTCGTGCTGGCCATCATCGACCTCAAAGGGGCCGCGCGCGCGCTCGCCGGCCTGTGCCATTGGAGCACGCGCAGCTGGCTGATCCTCCTGTCGGTCGCCGCGCCCGGCCTGCGCTATCTTTGGCGGATAGACGTGTGGGGGACCCTGCCTTCGGAGCTCTGCTGGGCCCCGGCCGCGGCCGTCCTCGTGAGCGCCGCCATCCTGCGGCAGCTCGACCTAAACGAGCCGGTCTGGAACAAGACCGTGCTCGCCCTTTCGGCCCCGGTCGTCAGCGGCCTGGCCGCGCCGCTTTTGAACTAGTCCCGTAGGGCGGCCAGTACAGGAAGGCCGGCGGCTTGAGGTATTCGGGGCGCCGCGACCGGAAATAGGGGTACTCGATCCAGGGATAGGCGTCCGTGACGACGGGAGTCGACGCCAGATACTCCTTAAAGCGCTCCCCGGGTCCGAGGTAGAGCTTCCAGAACGAATCCTCCTTGGTGAGCGCGGCGCCGCTTCCGACGAAGTCTTCCCGGAACTCGGGGCGCTTGAGGCGCTCGCCGACGCGCGCCCTGTCCTCGGAGATGGGGGAGTCGCTGCCGAGCATCAAGATCCCGCCGCCGTCCAGGGACGCGTTCCATACCTGGCTGTGCGGGAACGAAGACAAGAAGGACTTCATGACCATCTGATACTCCGACTCGGGGTAGTAGGGGAGCCAGACGGCGAGGATGCCTCCGGGCCGGAGCTTGCGCCGCGCCAGAAGATAGAAGTCCTGGTCGTAGATGTTGACCGTCCCCGCCGCGTAGAGCGGGGGCGACGGGTCCACGATGACGACGTCGTAGCCCTCGCGTTCGCGCAGCAGGTGGTTGCGGCCGTCGTTGGCCAGCACGCGCGCCCGCGGGTCCGCGAGCCAGCGCTCGGCGTCGGGATGGAAGAACCGGAAGGTGGAGAAGACGGCCGGGACCAGGTCGACGACCGTCACGCTCCCGGGATAGCGGAGCGCCGACCGGAAGGTCGTCCCGATGCCGAAGCAGATAACCAGGGTCCGCTCGGGCTTCGGATGGAGGATGAGCGGTATGTGCGCCATCATCTTCGTCGCGTCGGTGACCGTCGCGACGCCCACGCCGTTGATCAGCAGGGTCCGCGTGCCCCCGGTGTCCATCACGGCCACGGACGCCTCCAGGCCGTCCTCGTAGTGGAGGATGCTCGAGCCGCCGGAGGCCCGCTCGACCCAGGCGCGCCGCATCTCGGAGGGGATGTGCCGTCCGCGCAGGCTCAGGCAGGCGAGCGCGAATCCCACGGCGGCCGCGCTGGGCACGGCGAAGCGCCGCCATCCGGCGGCGGCCCCGGCCAGGAGAAGGCTGCCCGCCGCCGCGGCGATCCCGACGACCGTCAAGAGGGTCGTCTGGACGCCGTAGGCGGGAATCCACCAGAATCCGGCCGCGAGTGAGCCGACGATGCCCCCGAGGGTGTTCCAGAAATAGAGCCGCCCCACGACGGACGCCAAGTGCCGGCCGCGGAAGGCGGACAGGGCCGCGGGCAGGATCATGCCTTGGAGGACGGCGGCCGGAAGGAGGACCGCGCACGCTTCGGCGAGCGGGCCCAGCAAGACGGGGCGTACGCCCGAAGTCCCCGCGTCGACGTAGCGCATCAGAAGGAGCTGGGTCAGCTCGAAAGCCAGATAGCCGACGAAGGAGAGGAGGCCCGCCAGGATTTGGGCCGCCG
>SCTT01000208.1 GCA_004322435.1 bacterium | reverse complement strand
AGGCGCCGGAGGGGGCGTTTCCGCCGCTAGCGCCGCCGTCTCGGGAGCGGTCGGTGGGACTTCGGGGGCGGCGGCGACGGGCGGCGGGACGGAAGCCGGCGCGGCCGCTTGGGACGGCGGCGTCGGCCGATTCTTCCACGGGGGACGCGGCCGGTCGTCGCGCTTCTTCCACGGAGGACGCGGCCGGTCGTCGCGCTTCTGCCAGGCGGGGCGAGGGGCGCCGGAGCCGGGCCGGTCCTCGCGCTTCTTCCAAGGGGGCGGCCCGCCGCCGGGGCGGTCGTCGCGCTTCTGCCAAGGGGGGCGCGGAGCGCCGGGAGCGCCGCCGGGACGGTCCTCGCGCTTCTTCCAGGGGGGACGGGCGCCGGAACCGCCGCCCGGACGTTCGTCGCGCTTTTGCCACGGGGGACGCGGAGCGCCGGAACCGCCGCCGGGCCGGTCCTCGCGTTTCTTCCAGGGAGGCGGCCCGCCGCCGGGACGGTCTTCCCGCTTCTGCCAAGGCGGACGCGGCGCGCCCGAACCGCCGCCGGGACGGTCGTCGCGCTTTTTCCAAGGCGGTCGCGGCCCGCCGGGCCCGGCCTTGTCGTCGCGCTTCTTCCAGGGCGGGGCGCCGCCGGGCTTCTTCCAAGGCGGCGGACCGCCGGGCCGCCGAGGCTTGAAGGGGCGGTCCGGACGCTGGGGAGGCTGGGATTCGCTCATCGGGGGTCCACCGTGAACTCGCCTTCCAAAACGAAAGGACGCTTCAGGGCCCGTTCAGCATACTCTTTATAGCCCCACCGGTCCGGCTCGGAGAGCGCTTCCTTGTAATGCTGCACCGCGTCCGAGCGCCGGTTGAGGAGGTCCAGGACGTTGCCGGCCCGGATCAGCGCCCACACCGCCCAGCGGTTGCGCGGCTTCTCTTCGTAGGCGCGGCGGTAGGCCGCCAGCGCGTCCTCGGGGCGCTTGAGCGCCCACAGCGACGCCCCGAGGAAGACCATGCCCTTGGGCTTGTCGAAGCGGCGGTAGCGCCCGTCCTCGGTCTTACGCACGAAGTCGAGCGCGCCCTTGTTCGCCTCCTCGAGGCGGCCCGCCTGATAGAGGGCGGCCAGCTGGGCCGAGTGCAGCATCGCGCTCGTCGGGTACTTGGCCCGGACCTCCTCCATGAGCTTCACCGCCTTCTGGGGGTCGCGCGCTCCGTAGGGGTCGTGCAGCGAGATCTCGACGAGGAGCATCTTGGCCGCCACCGCCGCCCAGGTCCCCTTCTCGGCGACGAGCTTGAGCCTCTCGATGCCCCGCGCGCGGTCCCCGCGCAGGATGACCTTGGCCAGAGCCCGGATCATCCGCGGATAGAGGTCGGTGTAGTAGTCGTACATCCCCAGGCCCAGCTGCGCGTCGATGAGGTTCGGGTCGGCCGCGACCGCGGCCCGCGTGCCCTTCATCGCGGCGCGCCCGCTCCAGTAGCCGCGCAGGTACTGCCGGCGCGTCACGTACATGCGCGCCATGATGCCTTCGGCGGCCCCGAGCGCCATCAACGCCTCGGCGTCGCCGGGATGGGCCTTCACCCAGGCCTTGCCCGTCTCGACGGTACGGTCCACCTGGGCCTCGAAGGGTTTGATCAAAGTGTCGTCGCCCATCTCGGTGCCGTAGGTGTAGCGCGCCCAGAGCAGGGCCGCGTGCCCGAACTCGCCGAAGGGATGGCCGGGCTCGAGGACGCGCATGCGGTCGCAGTGGCGCGCCGCGTCGTCGAAGTCCATCCGATAGAGCGCGTCGATGCCGGCCTCGACCTCGGCTCTGAGCTCGGGCTTCGAGGCGCGGGCGCCCGAAGCGAGGGCCGCCGCCAGGACGAGCGCGGCGGCCCCGGTTCGGACGGCCCTAGAAATCACCGCTTGCGGCCGCCGCCATGGCCGCCGCCGCGGCCGCCGCGGCCGCCGCCCTGGCCGCCATGGCCGCCGCCGTGTTCGCCGCGCCCGCCGCCGTGCTGCATCCGCTCGCCGCGGCCCTCGCGCCGCTCGCCCTGGCGCTCCATCTTCTCGCCGTGCTCCTCGCGGCGCTCGCCCTGGCGCTCCATCCGCTCGCCGCGCTTCTCAAGATGCTCGCCGCGCCGCTCCATCTTGTCGGCGGCCTTCTCGTGGCCGGCCTCGTCGGCGCGCTCGGCCCGGTCCTCCCACTTCTCGCCGCGCTCCTGCATATTCTCGCCGCGCTCCTCGCGCCGCTCGCCCTGCCGCTCCAGGCGCTCGCCGTGCTCCTCGCGCCGCTCGCCCCGGCGCTCCAGGCGTTCCCCCTTCCTCTCGCGGCGCTCGCCCCGCGGCGGCTTGGCCTTCTCCCCGTCCTCCGGCTCGCCGTCCTTCCAGGCCGCCTTGCCCTTGTCCAGGTTGGCGTGCTCCAAGGCGTTCTCGTTGGGGGTGGCGGCGTTGGCCTTCCCCGTCTCCGACGGGTCGGCATGGGCGGCCGTCGCCAGGCACGCCGCGGCCAAGGCGGTCAAAAGGGTCTTCGTCAGAGTCATGGGGCCTCCGGCCCGGATGGGCCAACTGGAAGTATAAGAGGAGGGCGCCTGGTCGTCAACGTCGTTTGCGTCACAGGGGGTCAGCCGCGCGGCAAATCGTCCGCCCGCCGCGTCATCGTCTGCGGGAGGGCGGCCTGCCCCGGCGCCGCCGCGGGGCCGCCGACGGCGGGGGTCACGAGCGGCAAGAAGAGGTGGAACACCGAGCCGCGTCCCGCCTCCGTCGTCACGTCCACGCGGCCGCCGTGGCGGTCCATCACCTTCTTGACGACGGCAAGGCCGAGCCCGGTCCCGCGCGCCTTCGTCGTGTAGAACGGCGTGAAGATCTTGTCGAGGATCTCCGGAGGGATGCCGGGCCCCGTGTCGCCGATGTCGAGGCGCACCCAGCCCTTCTCCATGACCTCGGTGCCGACGCGCACCGAGCCCTGCTGGGGCATCACCTCGATGCCGTTGCCGATGAGGTTGCGCACCGCCTGCTTCATCTCGTCGGGGTCGATGACGACCACGGGGTCGCGGGTGTCGAGCTTCTTGGCCACGTGGATGTGGGGCGGGAACGGATAGACCGAGAGGAGCTCCTCGAGCCAGTGGTTGACGCGCAGGGCCTCGGGCTTCATCTCGCGCGAGCGCGAGTAGGTCAGGATCTCGTCGATGATGGAGTTGGCCTGCTTGACCTCGGACTGGATGATGGAGATGTGCCGCTCCACCTTGGGGTCCACCCCCCCCTCCTTGCCCATCTTGGTCTTGATGAAGAAGATGCTGTTGTTGATGACGGCCAAGGGGTTGCGGATCTCGTGGCCGACGACGGAGGCCATCTGCCCGATGGCGGCGAGCCGCTCCTTCTTGATGAGCTCGTCCTGGGCCGCCTTGAGCTCGCGCGTGCGCGACTCGACGCGGCGCTCCAGGTCGCGCCCGTACTTGGTCAGCTCCTCCTTCGCGTGCAGGAGCTCGCCGGTCTTCTCCTTGAGCGAATCGGACATCTGGATGAAGGACTGGGCGAGGTCGCCGATCTCGTCGTTGGTGAGGGTCATCTCGGGCAGGTCCTCGAACTGGCCGGCGGTGAGGCGCTCGGCGGCCTGCTGCAGGGCCTTGATGGGCTGGATGATGTGGCCGGCCACCGCCAGCGAGAGGAGCAGGGTGGCGGCGACGACCCCTAAGAGCACGCGCAGCACCTGGTACTTCATCTGCCGCGCGGCCAGGTAGGCGTTCTCGATGGGCTGCTGCACGTAGACGACCCAGCCGAGGTCCTTGACCTCGGCGAAGGCGCCGAGCACGAGGCGCCCCTCGCCCAGGTCGATCTCGCCGCCCCCGCGCTTGGAGGATTGGGTCAGGATGGCCTTGGCGACCGCCTGAGGCAGGGTCCCGCTGGTGCCGTAGGCGAGGCCGGGGTCCGAGTGGGCGACCAAAAAGAAGTCGCGGGCGTCGCCGGCGACCACGGCGGCCTCGCCCTTCTCCTTCTCCGGGAACTCGTCTTTGAGGTTCTGCGAGAGCCCGCTCAGGCTCACCTTCCCGATGAGGACGCCCTTCGGCGGCGCGTTCGGGCCGGCCGGGATGGGCACCGCGATGGTCAGCATCGGATACAGGCCCTGGAAGCGGGCCAGGCCTCCGACGTAGGCCTGGCCCTTCATCGCGATGGTGAACGGCAGCTGGTCGTAGAAGTCGCGCATCTCGGACTCGGCGGCCAGGTAGCGGCCCATCCGGACGACCTCCTTGCCCCGCGGGTCCGCGACCGCCAGCTCGAGGAACTCGGGGGACTGCTGCATGACCCGGTTCAGGTCCCGCTCCTGGGCGCCGCGCTCGTCTTTGGCGAAGCCCTCCAGGCGCACCGCGATGGTCAGCGAGTTTTGGAACTTCGAGACGAAGTTCGCGGTGACCTCCGAGAAGCCGGAGGCGATGGACTGCTGGTTGCGCAGCGACTCGGACTTGAGCGTCTCCTGGGAGATGCCGATGAGGTGCCAGCCGACGAGGCCCATCGGGGCCAGCGAGACGAGCAGGAACCAGAACAGGAATTTATAGGCGAGCTTCCCGCGGCTCTTGGGCTTGGGCTCCATCGTGCGCGATAGAATAGCCGCCGCCCTCCGTACACGCCATAGGCGAGTTGTTACAATCCCCGGATGCCCGACGTCTCCGCCCTCAAGGAGCGCTCCCCCGAGGCTCTGGACGCGTTGGTCCGGGAGAACACCGAGACGCTCTACAACGCCGCCCGGGGGATGGGCTTCGCGGAGACGGACGCCGAAGAGCTCGTGCAGGACTCCTTCGTGGCCTTCCTGGACGCGCTGGACCGCTTCGAGGGCCGCTCCTCGGTGCGTACCTTCCTCTTCGGCATCCTCTACAACAAGGCCTCCGCCTATCGCCGCCGACGCCTCAAGGAGGCGCCCGAAGAGGAGGTGGACGCCCGCTTCGACGCCCGCTTCGACGTCTCGGGGCTGTGGTCCCCGGCGCTCAAGACCCCCGACGAGGAGGCCCTCGACCGCGAGCTCCGGGAGCACCTGGCCGGCTGCGCCGAGGGCCTCACCGAGGCGCAGCGCCTGGCCTTCCACCTCAAAGAGGTCGAAGGGACGCCCAACGAAGAGCTCTGTAACGTTCTGGGGGTCTCCGCCACCAATCTGCGGGTGATCCTGTTCCGGGCGCGAAACAAGCTCCGGGACTGCCTCGAGCAGCGCTGGCTTGGGAAGGCGTCGTGAGCCATCTCTGCCAAGAGGCTTCCCGGGCCCTGGCGTCGGGCGGCCTCGAAGGGGGCTGGCTCGGGGCCTCCCTGCTCTACCGCGTCCACCTCTGGTATTGCTGGTACTGCTGGCCCTACCGGGACCAGCTGACGGCCATCGGCGAGGCCGCCCGCGCGCGCTGGGGCGCCCCCCTCCCGGCCGAGCGCCGCCGGGCCCTCGAGGACCGCGTCCTCGCGCGCCTGCGCCGGCCGTCATAAGGCCGTCAAGGGGGGCGTGGTACAATGCCCTCGGTCGTGAAAACCAACCACACCGTCGGCTGGGACGTCCTGACGAAGCTCATCGGAGAGCCGCGCGCGGCGGCTCCCGTGCCTGTCATGGGCCAGGCCGACACCCTCTTCAACCGCGAGCTGTCCTGGCTCGAGTTCAACGAGCGGGTCTTGAGCGAGGCCGCCGACCCCTCGGTGCCGGCCTTGGAGCGCCTGCGCTTCTGCGCCATCGTGAGTTCCAACCTCGACGAGTTCTTCATGGTCCGGGTGGCGGGGTTGAGCCGCGTCGCGCGCGCCAAGCCCAAGACCCAGTACCCCGACGGGATGACCGCCGCCCAGGTCTACGCGCAGGTGCGCGAGCACGTGGTGCGCCAGAAGGCGCGCCAGGCCGAGGTCCTGCGGGACATCCTCACCGAGCTGCGCTATTCGGGCATCCGGATCGACTCGGATTTCACGCGCGGCTCCCCGCTCGACCGCACCATCCTCCAGAACCTGCCCGGCCTGGGGGTCACGCTGCGCGGCCCCAAGGACGCGCTCCCTCACCTGGGCTTCAACCAGCTCCACGTCTACATCGGCTTCCCGGGCGAGTACGCCATCGTCACCATCCACGACCGCCAGTCGCGCCTCTTGCGCATCCCCTCGAAGGGCGCCGGCCTCCACTACGTCCTGTTGGAGCGCTGGATCGCCGACCAGGCCGCGAAGCTCTTTCCCGGCCGGGAAGTCCTTGAGACCTTCCCGTTCAAGGTCATCCGCGAGGCGGACCTGCGCTACCGCCCCGACGACGAGGACCAGCTCGAGGAACAGATCCTCGAAGCCGTCGGGCGGCGCACGCGCGCCCGCGTCGTGCGCCTCGAGGTGGACTCGCCCGCGTACTCGGAGGGCGCGCTCTTCCTCGCGACGTCGTTAGGGCTCGATTCCGCCTCCCTCTACCGCTTCGACCTGCCGCTCGACCTGCGCACCCTCCTGGTCCTCTACAACGCGAAGAACCGCCCGAAGCTCAAGTACCCTTCCGTCCAGCCGCGCACGCCGCCGCCGTTTCGGCGCTCCGCGCGGGTGTTCGACACGGTCAAAAAGAAGGACTTCCTCGTCCACCATCCCTACGACTCCTTCGACACCGTCCTCAACTTCCTGCGCCAGGCCGCCGAGGATCCCAAGGTCACCCGCGTCTACCACACGCTCTACCGCACGAGCGCCCACTCCCCGGTGATGGAGGCGCTCAAGCTCGCGGCGAAGAACGGCAAGCGCGTGACCGTGTACGTCGAGATCAAGGCCCGCTTCGACGAGCTCAACAACCTGCGCTGGGCCTCCGACCTGCGCCGCGCGGGCGTGCGCGTCATCCGGCCCTACGGAAGCTGGAAGGTGCACAGCAAGGCGACCCAGGTGTTCCGCCGCGAAGGGATGGAAGAGGCCTCGTATCTGCACCTCGGCACCGGCAACTACCACCCGACGACCGCCCGGCAATACACCGACCTGGGGCTCTTCACGCGCGACCAGGCGCTGGGCCGGGAGGTCTCGCGCTTCTTCAACGCCATCATCAAGCACAAGCGCCCCAAAGGCTTCAGCGACCTGATGGTGGCCCCCGTCAACATGCAGCGGGAGACCTTGACCCTCATCCGCGAGGAGACCGAGCTGCAGCGCCAGGGCCTGCGCGGGCACATCATCGCCAAGATGAATTCCCTGGTGGACAACGCGACCATCCAGGCCCTCTACGAGGCCTCGCGCGCCGGCGTGAAGGTGGACCTCGTCGTGCGCGGCATCTGCTGCCTGCGCCCCGGCATCCGCGGGCTCTCGGAGAACATCCGCGTCGTCAGCATCATCGACCGCTTCTTGGAGCACAGCCGCGCCTACTACTTCCGCTCGGGCGGCATCGAGCGGGTGTATCTGTCGAGCGCCGACTGGATGCCGCGGAACTTCTTCACGCGCCTCGAGCTCGCGTTTCCGGTCAAAGACCCCTCGCTCAAGCGCTACGTGCGGGAGGTCGTGCTCGGCAACGCCCTCTCGGACAACGTGAAGGCCTGGCACCTGCGCCCCGACGGCACCTACTTCAAGCCGCGCGCCCCCGCCGAAGACAAGCGCCTGCGCTCCCAGTTCATTTTGGAGTCCTTGGCCGCCAACCACTACAAGGACACGATCCTGGCGTCCCGCCCGAAGCGGCCCTGAGCGCCGCTTGAAGCGTCCCTCCACGCAACAACCCTTGATAAGATACCCGCGTGAAGCTCCCGCAGAAGGAGTTCGACGCGCTCGTGGAGCGGGCGTACGCCGCCATCCCCAAAGAGTTCAAGGACAAGCTCCTGAACGTCGAGATCCTGGTCCGCGACGAGCCCGGCCCGGAGGCCGAAGACCTCGAAGACGCCGACGAGCTCCTCGGCCTCTACGTCGGGCCCATGCGCTCCGAGATCCAGTCCGGGATGCTCGCCGGCGACACCCCCGACACCCTCCAGGCCCAGGTCTTCCTTTATAAGGGTCCCCTGGAGGACTCCTGCGACTCGAAGGCCGAGCTGGCCAAAGAGGTCTCGGTGACCCTGCGCCACGAGCTGGCCCACCATTTCGGGTTCGAAGACGAGGATTTAGAGCGCATCTGGCCGGAAGGAGCTTGAGATGAACCTGCTGCTGACGCTGCTGTTGACCCTGCCGGCCCCCGCCCGCGCGGCCGACGCCGAGGACGCGGTGAAGAGCTCGGTCGTGCAGATCTTCACGGTCATCAAGGAGCCCGACTACTACGAGCCCTGGAAGCTGGGCTACCAGAACAACTCCGGGGGCTCCGGCGTCATCATCGCCGGGAACCGCATCCTGACGAACGCCCACGTGGTCAGCAACCAGGTCTTCGTCCAGGTGCGCAAGACCGGCGACGACAAGAAGTACACCGCCCAGGTCCAGTTCGTCGCCCACGACAGCGAGACGGCGCTCTTGACCGTCGACGACCCGGAGTTCTTCAAGGGCACGACCCCCGCGGGATTCGGCACGCTGCCTTTCCAGCGCGACAAGGTCGCGGCTTACGGCTTCCCCATCGGCGGCGACC
>SCTT01000207.1 GCA_004322435.1 bacterium | reverse complement strand
CAGGATCTGCTCGGGGTCCGTGACCTTGCGCGGCTGCGGCGGCTTCGCGTCGGTCATCCGCTCGAGGATGAGGCGCTCCTCCTCCTTCTTCGGGTAGGTGACGACGAGCTTCAGCATGAAGCGGTCGACCTGCGCCTCGGGCAGAGGGTAGGTGCCTTCCTGCTCGATGGGGTTCTGCGTGGCGAGGACCATGAAGAGCTCGGGCAGGCGGTGGGTCTCGTCGCCGATGGTGACCTGGCGCTCCTGCATCGCCTCGAGCAGGGCCGACTGCACCTTGGCCGGCGCGCGGTTGATCTCGTCGGCGAGGATCAGGTTCGCGAACACCGGGCCGCGGCGCACCGCGTAGGTGCCCTCTTTCGGGTTGAAGACGAGCGTCCCGGTCAGGTCGGCGGGCAGCAGGTCCGGGGTGAACTGGATGCGCTGGAACTTGGCGTCCACGCACTGGGCCAGCGTGTTGATGGTCAGGGTCTTGGCGAGCCCGGGCACGCCTTCGAGCAGCACATGGCCTTTGCCCAAGAGCGCCACCAGCAGGCGCTCGAGCATCTCCTCCTGGCCGACGATGACCGCGCCCAGCTCGCGCCGGAGCTCGGCCACGAACACGCTCTCCTTCTGGACCTTCTCGGTGATCTCCCGGATGTCGGCGGACACGCGCCCTCCTTACTTCGGTTTGAACACGTCGTAGAGGTCGCGCGGCTTGCGCACGCCTTTGCGCTTGTCGAGCTCCTCGTTGTACTTGCGCAGGGCTTCCTCGTACTGGCGCTTGCGCTCCTCCATCGAGATGCGGTGGGCGTCGGCGGCCTTCTTCTGGATGGCCGCGAGCGCGGCCAGCGACGCGGCGCGCACCTCCGGCTCGACGTCGTGGAGGGAGCCGGCGATGGCCTCGGCGGTGGCAGGGTCGCCGACCTCGCCCAAGGCGCTGAGGGCGGCCAGGCGGATCTCCTTCTCGGAGTCCATCAGGGCCTTCACGAGCGTATGGGCGCTCTCCGGGCGGTTGGCCTGCTTGACGATGTCGAGGGCGTTCCGGCGCATCGACGGTTCGGTGTCGGCCGAGAGCGTCTCCTCGATGATCTTCATCGCGCGCGGGTCGTTGACCTGGTACAAGAGCTGGATGGCGGCCCAGCGCACCTGCGGGTCGGAGTCCTTGGTCGCCTGGCGGATGCGGGCGAGCTCGGCGTCCGAGATGACCTGGGGCGGCTCGGCCTCGATGACCGGCGCCTCCGGCGGAGGCGGCGGCGGCTCGGGCGGCGGGGCGGGCTTGCGCGTATAGAAATAGAAGATGCTTCCCGCGATGACGGCGATCAAGATCAGCCTCTGCATCAGCGCCCCTTCTGAGCCTGCTTCTGCTGGCTCTCCTGGTACACCCGGACCTTCTCCTCGTACTCGGCCTGCGCCTGCTTGTGGCGTTCGGCGGCCTCGCGCTTCTTGGTCTCGCGGCGCTCGTTTAAGATGTTGAGCGTGCGGATGGCGGCCAGGCGCACGCGCTCGTCGGAGTCGCCGACGAGGTCGGAGACCCAGCGCGAGGGGTCCAGGTCCTCGCGCTGGGTCAGCGCCTCGAGGGCCGCCAGACGCACCTCGGGCTCGGAGTCCTTGAGGCCTTTGAGCAGGCCCTTGGAGACCGCCTCGCCGGGCCGGGGACGCAGAGTGTCGATGGCCCGCAGGCGCAGCTCGGGCTCGGTGTCGCGCTCGAGGACTTCCATGAGGTAGCGGTCCGCGTCGGGGTGGCCGGAGGTGACGAGCAGGTTCACGGCCTCCCAGCGCACGGAGGGCGTCGAGTCCTTGGTCGACAGGCGGATCTTCTCCATCGCCTTCTCGTCGAGCACGGGCGGCGGCGCCTCTTCGACGACCGGCGGGGTCGGCGGGACCGGCGGGGGCTCGAGCGCCGCCTGCTGGGCGGCCTGCTGGGGCTTGAGGTAGTACGTGTTCACGGTGTAGGCCAAGATGGCCAGACCGATGAAGAGAGACACCCATTTCATGGCAGGACCTCGCGGGAGAGGCGGCGGACGCGGACCTTCGGGCGCCCGCCCACAAAGCGCGCCGAGACCAAGGTGCCGGGGGGCAGGCGGCGCCAGCGCCCGGCGTCCAGGTCCTCGCTGGCGACGAGGACCCGGTCCCGCGTCGCGCGCAGGCTCATCGTCCCCCAGCGCTGCGCGCCGCGGCCGAGCGATTTGAGCGTCGGGAAGGCCGGGTAGAGGCTCAGCGCGTGGAGCTCGCGGCCGTTCGACACGACGGCGTTCAAGCCCGTGAACGGGCTGCGTTTGTGCGGAAAGCGGGCGCGGCGGACCTTCCAGACCGCGAGCGTCTCGCGCGCGCAGGCCTCGAGGGCCTCCCCGGCGTCGCCGTAGGCGGCCAGGAACTTGAGGAACTGGCGGAAATAGACCTCGCTGTCGTTTTTGCTCCGCAGCTTCGCGCGGGAGGGCCCCAGCAGGCCCGCGACCTCGTCGGGGATCTCGAGCGTGCCGTTGTGGGCGAACATCCAGGCGCCCTCGGCGAAGGGCTGGTTGTTGACGGCGCCCATGATGGCTTTCGTCGGGAGGCCCTTGGGGTTCGAGGCGGCGCGGACGTGGCCGATGACGGCGCGGGAGACGGCCTGGCGGGCCGCGCCTTCGGCGCGGGCCTTCTCCTCGAAGAGAGGCTTGGCGCTCTTGACGATGCGGGGGCGACCGGCGGCGTCAAACCAGCCGATGCCCCAGCCGTCGCGCTGGGCTCGGCGCTTCTGGGCCGAGCTGATGGGAATGAGGGAATACGGCGCCTCGCAGAAGGCCTCGAGGGCATCCTGGGGGGCGCGGCTCAGCTGTCCGAACAGGCGGCACATAACGCTGGTTGAATCTACTAAATCCCGGACACCGCCCTCCATTAGGCCTGCGGCCCAGGACCTAGGCCCTCCTAGGCCTTCATGACCCTGAGGCCTAGTCCCTACGGCCCTGTCTGGTCTCCTCCTATTCCCTAATAATCAATGCGATGACCCGCTTGCGCCGTCCTCTCGCCTCCGCCCTCGTCGCCGCGCTCATCGTCGCGGCCCCCGGGCCGGCGGCCCAGACCGCGTTCGCGCAGGTCGTCTCGGCCGCGGCGCGCGCGGCGGCGCCCACGCGCCTGCCCGGCGCGCTCGGAGCGGCACCGTTTTCCGTCGGGCTTACGGCCGCTTCCTACACTCCGACCCTCCCGTCCGCGGCATTGTCCCTGCCGTCCTCCCCCGCCCTCCAGCCGACGGCGGTCCGGACGGCGGCGGCAGCGGCCACGGCGAAATCCCCTCTCCCGAACCCTCTCCCGCTAGCGGGAGAGGGCAGGGTGAGGGCAGCCGCCTCACTTTCCGACACCGTCCGGGTCGTACAAGTTCCCATCCGGTCCGAAGCCGCGGCCCAGACCCCCGGCGTCCGCGGCGTCCTGGACGCCGTGTCGAAGGCCGCCCCTTCCCTGGCCGCCCCCGAGCGCGGCGCCGCGGACGTCAAGCAGTCCGCCGACTTCACCTCGGGCCTGGCGGTCCGCCCCGGGGCCTCCGAGCCCGTCTTCGTCCCCCAGGGCCGTTTCGGCGCCCTCCGCTCCTCCCCCCTCTCGCGGAACGCCGTCTCCGAGCCGGTAGAAGCCAAGGCCGAGGTCGCCGCCCCGCGCCCGGGCGCCCTCGCCCGCGCCGCGGCCCTGCCGTCCAAGGCCTGGGGAAAGGTCCGCTCCTTCGGCTCGCTCCTCAACCGGATGGCCTTCGGGGACCCGGAGCTGCGCCATCTGATGGGCCCGCACCGCAAGGCGCAGGGCGTCGTCGCCGTGCTGATGGCGATGGACGGCCTGATGGGCCTCGGGATGGCCTTCCTGACCGGCCCCCTGCTCGACACGGCCGAGCTGGCGAGCCGCGTGGGCCTGGCCGGCACGATGCCCCAGCTCATCCTCTACTCCTCCTTGATGCTGGCCTCCTTCGTCGCCTACCTCCTCACCGAGCGCGGGCACGTGCTGCGCAAGCGGCTGCTGGGCCTCCGCTACGTCCGCGACGCGCGCGTGCACCTCATGAAGCACCTGCTCGGCCAGGAGACGGCGTTCCACCTCGAGAACGGCTCGGGCGCGTTGGCCAACCGCCTCAAGGACGACACGAACTACCTCTCCTTCAAGTACACCGACGTGCCGTTGTCCTTGCTCCACTACTCCATCTACGGCGTCCTCGGCGCCGGACTGATGTTCTATACCCACTGGCCGATGGCGCTGGCGGTGATGCTGGTGGCCCCGTTTTTGGGCATCATCAACTCGCGCTTCGGGCAGGTCATCACCACGCTCTCTTTTAAGGAAGGCAACGAGAAGGCGGAGCTGATGCGCCGCAACCAGGAGGTCCTGAGCCAAGCCTCCACCGTGAAATCCTTCGCCGCCGTCGAGCGCGAGGCCGACCGCTACGCGGAGCAGGCCGACGCGCTGCGCGCCGTCCAGGACGAGCAGGTCCGCACGATGGCCCGCTACACCTTCGCGGCCAAGTTCGGCGACTTCTTCACCAAGCATCTGGTCTATCTCGTCGGCGGCGCGCTGATGGCCGCGGCGCTCGGGATGAGCTTCGGCATGATCGTCCAGATGACGATGTACGCCGGCTTCGTCAGCTACGCCTTCTCGGGGCTCTCCTCGGCCTTCATGTCCTTCAAGAAGTACGACGGCGCCTCGAAGGCTATCCAGGGCATGCTGGCCCGGACCCCCGCCATCGTCGACCCGGCCGAGCCGGTCCGCGTGGGCGCCGTCTCGGGCGCCGTGCGCTTCGAGGGCGTCACTTTCTCCTATAACGAGGGCACCAAGGTCTTGGACGACGTCACCTTCGAGGCCAAGCCCGGCCAGACCGTGGCCTTCGTCGGCGGCACGGGCTCCGGCAAGAGCACGGTGTCGCGCCTCCTGCTCCGGCTCTACGAGCCCCAGGCGGGGCGCGTCCTCGTCGACGGCGTGGACGTCAAGTCGATGGCCCGCGCCGACCTCCTCAAGGAGACCGCGGTCGTCCCGCAGGACACGCGCCTCTTCAACGACAGCATCCGCTTCAACATGCTCTACGGCTCGGAGGGCGCCTCGGAAGAGGACCTCGCCCGCGCCATCAAGATGGCGAAGGCCGACTTCGTCTTCGACGCCGGGCGCTTCCCGAAGGGCCTCGACACCGAGGTCGCCGAAGGCGGCGCGCGCCTCTCCGGCGGCGAGCGCCAGCGCGTGGCCATCGTCCGCGCCTTCCTGCGCCGCCCGAAGATCCTGGTCTTGGACGAGGCGACCTCGGCCTTGGACAACGAGTCCGAGCGCGTCGTGCAGGCGGCCTTAGACGACCTGGCCAAGGGCGACGCCGCCCACCGCCCGACGACCTTCGTCGTGGCGCACCGCCTCTCCACCATCCGGCACGCCGACGTCATCAACGTCCTGGAGAAGGGCCGTATCGTCGAGAGCGGCACGCACGAGGAGCTCTTGGCCGCCGGCGGCCGCTACGCCCAGCTCTGGAACTCGGCCGAGGGCAAGGCCGACGGGACGACCAAGATGTCGGGCTTCAGCGTGGCCGGGCTGCTGGCGGGCCTGGGCGCGGCGGCCCAGGCGGTCCCCCTGTGGGCCGCGCTCGGCGCGGGCGCGGCCGTCGCCGCCGGCGTCGTCGTCTACAAGTACCGCGAGCCCATCTTGAACGGCCTCCGCCAGATCAAGGACCTCGTGATGGGCGACGCGGTGGTCAAGCCCTTCCTCGCCAAGCACAAGAAGGCGCTGTGGTCGGCGGTGGGACTCCTGGCTCTCGACGCCGTCCTGTGGAACGCGGGCTCCCACCTCCTGGGCGCCTTCCTCGACGCGGCGCGCGCCGCGGCGCTCGCCGGCACCGGCTTCTCGCTGACGACCTTGGGGCCCTTGGCCGCGGGCGTCGCCGCCATCTTCGTCGTCTCGCTCTTCACGGCGCGGGCCAACGTCCTGCTGACGGGCTTGGTCAAGAACCGCCTGGTCCGCGACCTGCGCGTCGCCCTCAACCGCAAGGTGCTGCGCCAGGACATGGCCTTCCACTTGAAGAACGAGTCGGGGGCTCTCGCCACGCGCATCTCGGACGACACCGAGGCCCTGGCCGAGAAGAACGTCGACGCGCGCCTGCCGCTCGTCAACGCCGTCCTCTTCTTCGCCATCTCCTCGGTCATGATGGTCCACACCAGCTGGAGCCTGAGCATGCTGGTCTTCGCCGTGATGCCCTTCATCGGCGTCGTCAACGGCTGGTTCGGCTCCAAGTTCGAGCAGGTCTACCAGGAGTTCACGAAGCGCCGCGCCGATTTGGGCCGCACCGCGCAGGAGACGCTCGAGCAGAGCCAGACCGTGAAGGTCTTCCACCGCGAGGGCGCCGAGGTCGCGCGCTACGCGGCGAAGGCGCAGGCCCTGGTCGACGTCGGCGAGAAGGACGCCGTGCTGGGCGCCAACTCGCACATGTTCGCCTCGTCCTTGACCGACTTCTTCACGAAGCACTCCCTCTACATCCTGGGCGCCTGGGCCGTGGCGCTCGCCTCCGGGATGACCATCGGCCAGATCGCCGCGATGACCTTCTATTCGGGCTTCATCAAGGCCTCCTTCGACTCCATCTCCGGCGCTTGGATGAAGTACAAGCAGACCTCCGGCGCCACCGGCGTCATCCGCGGCTGGTTCGACTTGAAGCCCGGCGTCGACGACGCGCCCGACGCCAAGGTCCTCCCCCCCGTCTCGGGCTCCATCTCGCTTCAAGGGGTCGGGTTCCAGTACGGCGCCGAGGGGCAGGCCATCCTCGATGGCGTCACGCTCGACATCCGCGCCGGCGAGACCGTGGCCTTCGTCGGCGAGTCGGGCTCCGGCAAGTCGACCGTGCTGCGCCTGGTGCAGCGCCTGTGGGACCCGAGCGCGGGCTCGGTCTCCGTGGACGGCGTCGACATCCGCACCGTCACGCAGGAGAGCCTCAACAAGCAGGTCGCCTTGGTCCCGCAGGACACGCGCCTCTTCGACGAGTCCATCCGCTTCAACATGCTCTTCGGCGCCGACGGCGTGTCGCAGGCCGAGCTCGACGCCGCCATCAAGGCCGCCCGCGCCGAGTTCGTCTACGACGCGCGGCTCTTCCCCGAGGGCCTCGACACCAAGGTCGGCGAGGGCGGCTCGCGCCTCTCCGGCGGCCAGCGCCAGCGCGTCGCCATCGTGCGCGCCATCTTGAAGAAGCCCGCCATCCTCCTCTTAGACGAGGCCACTTCGGCCTTGGACAAGGAGACCGAGGCGCAGGTGCAGGCGGCCTTAGACGACCTGTCCTCCGGCAGGACCGGCCGTCGGCCGACCACCTTGGTCGTCGCGCACAACCTCACCACCATCATGAACTCCGACCGCATCGTGGTCATGGACCGCGGGGCCGTCGTCGAGGTCGGCACTCACGCCGAGCTCTTGGCCAAGGGCGGCAAGTACGCGGCCCTCTGGGCCGCGCAGGGCCGCTAATTAGAGGAAGCGCGTTCATGCTGGGCCGATCGCGGATGGTCTCCTTGGCGTTCGGCCTGCAATTCCTCTCCGGCTGCGTGGGGTTGACGGCTTCCATCTCGTCTCGACCTGTCCCCGGGGAGAAGATCAATCGGGCAGCATCGTTCTGTTTCCCAGTTCCTGACGGCGCATCGAACGACGACCGGAAGATCATCCAGGCTTTCATCGAGGAGTTTCGGGTCCTGGGGCTCGAGGTCGTTTCGGAGTCGCGCAGGTCGGAGTCGGGCTATGTGGTCGCCGTCGGCTTCGTCGACAAGTCATCTGTGACGACCGGCTCGATGGCGATGTCTCAAACTCAATTCTCGACCATACGGAACGTACAAGGCCTGCAGGTCGGGATGATACAGTCGGGTTCGACGGCCGAAGTCCCCTATTCCGCGGATTACCGCGTCCGGACCGTCGACGTTTCGATGTACGTCGTCGCGGGCATGGGCCCATCCGCACGGGTGCATCCTGTTTGGAATGGGAGCATCGTCTCAGAGGCCGGAGCGCTCTCTTCGCACTCCCGGTGCATCGTCAGGGAGTTGGTGAGGCGGCTTGGGACCGACTATCACGCCCAGACCCGTATCGACATAGCCTGCAGGAGCCGATAGATCCCCGACGGAGCCTTTTACGCGCCTCGGGCGCGTGGGTTCGAGAGTCGCAAACGGCCGCGACTCTCGAACCGCCCCTAAATGAACGACGAAACGGTCAAACTATCCCCGGGGATAGTTGTGGATAACTCAAATGGTCGCAGGGCCGCGTCTAGAAGAGCGCCTTGAACAGCTTGATGTCTCCGCACCCCTCGCTCGGCAGCGCGCTCAGCTGCATATTGCCGTAAACAAACAAGACGAGCGAGATGGAGGCCACTCCGACCGCGAGCTTTGCCACGGTCCGGCTCGCGACGGCCGCCTCGAACTCAGCCGTCTGAGCCCTCAGGCGCGCCAGCCAGGCCCCCAGCGGTTCGCGCGAGCGATAAGCCAAAACGGCGAGGCCGACGAGGCACATCGCCCAGAACACCTGGGCGTCCGCGTGGGCTTTGGCGGCGGCTTCCTCCGGAGTCAGGATCTCCCCGAGGCAGGCGAACCCCCACGAGGGCAGGACCAGCAGCGCGGCGGTCAGTCGGAGTGAGATGTTCTTCATATCGGTTGCCGCCAGTGTAGGCGCCATCTCAGCGGGTCTCAATGGGGGCCGGGTCAGTCCTTGTCCATGGGATGCGGGACCTCTACGCTCCGACGGAGCAGGGAACTAATTCGGGGGGTCAAACGTACGTGTAGGTATGAGCGACATAGCCCACGTCGGTTGTTCGATCCGGGCCCTCCGCGGGAAAAGGGTCATCTTGGATCGGGATTTGGCCCAGCTGTATGGCGTGGAAGTGGGAAGCTTGAACCGGGCCGTCAAGCGGAACATCGACCGTTTCCCGGGCGACTTCATGTTCCAGCTGACGGCCGTCGAGGCGAGTGCTTCAAGATGCCAATCTGGCATCTTGAACAGGGGCCAGAATTTCAAATACCTCCCCTACGCGTTCACGGAACAAGGGGT
>SCTT01000206.1 GCA_004322435.1 bacterium | reverse complement strand
GTAGATCCCCTCGAGGTCCGGCACCAAGAGGGTCTCGGTCAGGAGGACCTCCGGCTCGGCCCCGAGCTTCGTCCACGGCCCCTTGTAGCGGTGCGTGGTCCAGCGCCGCCGGCTGCCGAAGCGCCCGCCGACGACCACCGTCTCGAGGAGCGGCGAATCCTCGAGCCCGCCCAGCGACCGCAGGCGGTGCTTGAAGTCGGCGGGGTCCTCCCAGTCGGCCGAGCCCGCGGCATGGAACGCCGCCCCCGCGCCCGCGCGCCCGTCGGCGTCGACGAGGACGGCCCCGCCGGGGGCTTCGAGCGGATACTTCCAGCCGTGGGGCATGTCGAAGGTGAAGCGCCCGCCCAGGTACGCGAGCGTCCCTTCGGGGGTGGGATAGAGCGGCAAGGACAGCCGCTCGACCGGGTCGAGCGGCGAGGGCTGCGCGGGCTGGGGGCGGGGCGCGACGCGCTGGTCGAGCCCCGGCAGGATCACGAGCGGGATGGCCGGCTGCTTCGAGGCACAGGCGGCGCTCAGGAGCGCCGCGCCCAGAGCGGCGCCCCTCAGTCGGCTTCCTCGACGCCGAGTTGGGCCGCCATCTGGCTCTCGAGCCTGTCGCGCCCGCCCTTGACGACCCGGGTGCAGGGCTTCGAGAGCTCGCTCAAGTGTTCTTTGAGGCAGCGCGCGAGGCGGCCGGTGCCCGGCGCGACCTCGGCGCACAGGTTCTCGGCGTCCTCGGCGCAGGAGGCCTTCCCGTTGGGCGCCATCTCGATCTTGCGGTAGTGCTCGGAGTGGGCCTTCTTGCAGGGTTTGGAGAGCTTCGCCTCGTTGGCATGGAGGCATTCGACCAGGCGGCCGTCGCCGGGCTTCACCTTCGCGCAGAACTTGTTGAGGTCGGGCAGGCAGGCCCGCGTCGAGAGGGCCTTCTCCCCGGGCGCGGCCTTCTTGCGCTTGGTCGGGGGCGGCGGGGCCTCGTCCCCTCCGCCGTCGCCCAGCTTCCCCGACATATAGGCCTGCTGGCAGGCCTGCGAGAGCTCGGAGCCGTGCTGCAGCATGCAGTCCATCACGTTGGCGGAGCCGGCGCAGAACTTCTTCTTGTCGGCGCCGCAGGGGTCGGCGGCGCGGGCGGGGACGGCGAAGGCGAAGACGAGCGCGGCCAGCGGCAATCGGGTCGACATAGGCCCTCCGAGGGACGGACCATTCATAGATAGCCGGACCGCCCGGGGCTGTCAAGGAGGCTATAATCCCCGGGATGCTGCGCTCGATGACGGCCAAGATCGCGTTGGGGATGCTCGTGGGCGGCCTGTTGGGGGCGTTCTTGGGCCCTAGGGCCGCGCCGCTCGGGGAGCTCGGCAAGCTCGTCATCACCCTCATCAAGGCCGCGGCCGCGCCGCTTTTGTTCTTGGCCATCGTCCAGGCCATCGTGAAGACGGAGGTCTGCGCGCGCGACGGGGTGCGGATGGTCTTCGTCGCGACGCTCAACGCCTCGCTGGCCCTGGCCTTGGGCCTCACCCTCTCGAACGTCTTCAAGCCCGGCTCCCACCTCGACATGGCCGCGTTGACGGGGTCGGCCGCGTCCGCCCCGGCCGCGCAGCCGCTCGACTTCTCGAAGACCGTCGCCGCCTTGGTGCCGACGAGCGTCGTCGAGCCCTTCGTGAGCGGGAACATCCTCGCCATCGTGATGCTGGCCATCCTGCTCGGCGCCGGCCTGCGCGCCGCGCGCTCCCGGGCGGAGGGGGAGGCGGCGCGGGGTTTGGAGCATGTGGAGGCGATGTTCGCGGGCCTGCTGACGGTCCTCGAATCGGTCCTCGGCTGGATCGTGGCCCTCGTGCCGCTGGCCGTCTTCGGCGTCGTCGCGCGCGCGGTCGGGGAGTACGGGTTGGCGCCGCTCAAAGGCCTGGCGGTCTACGTGGGTCTCGCCGTCGTCGGATTCACGCTGCACGCGCTCGTCGTCTACCAGCTCTGGGTGGGCGCCTTCGCGCGCATCCCGCTGCGCCGCTTCTGGTCCGAGGTCCGCGAGACCTTGGTCTACTCCTTCGGGGCCAACTCGAGCCTCGCGACCTTGCCGCTGACGCTCAAGACCTTGGACCGTCTCGGCGTGTCCCGGCGCGCCTCGGCCCTGGGCGCCTGCGTCGGCACGAACCTCAACAACGACGGCATCATCCTCTATGAGGGGATGGCCGTGCTGTTCGTCGCGCAGGCCCACGGCATCCACCTGACTTTGGGCCAGCAGGTCTTGGCGGCGGTGTCCTGCATGGCCGCGGCGATGGGCATCGCGGGCGTGCCGGAGGCGGGCTTCGTGTCGCTGTCCTTGGTGCTCGCGACCGTGGGCCTGCCGCTCGAGATCCTGCCCTTGCTCCTGACCGTGGACTGGGTCGTCGCCCGCGGGCGTTCCGTCATGAACGTCTTAAGCGACATGGTCGTGTCCATCGCCCTCGATGGGCGCAGAACGGAAGCCTAGAAGGCGTAGTTGAGGTCCACGAAGACCTTCAGGCCTTCCTGCCCGAAGGCGAAGTCCGCGGCGCCGACGACCTGCGGCCGCACGACGGCGCGCACCGCGGCGCCGTAGAACGGCCGCACCGTCCGCATCCGGGCCTCGCCGAGCGCCGGAGCCACGAAGCCCCCGCCGAAGAAGGGGTCCAGCCAGAACGAGACCGGTTGGCCCGAGACCCGGGCCGTCGCCACGCGCAGGCGCAGCTCCGTCTGGGCCGTGGCGGCGGCATGGTCGACGAATCGGCCGTCGCCGTAGCCGCGGTGGGAGTACTTCCCGCCCAAGGAGGGGAGCGTCCAGAACGGGACGCTCCCGTAGAGGCGTGAGAAGCCGCACTCGCCGGCGAGGATGGCCGAGGGCTCGGGTCCGGCCCCGAAGGGCCGGAACGCCTTGAGCTCGGCGCCGTAGCGTTCGTAGGTCATGTCGGAGAGCCAGCCGTCCCGCGCCGCCTCCGTGAAGGCCTCGGCGTAAAGGCCGCGAGAGGCGGTCAACTTGCTGTCGCGCGTGTCGTAGACCGCGGCGGCCCGGAAGGCGGCGTCCACCAGGCGCTGGCGCCCGTTGGCGGCGCCGGGGTGCTTGGCTTCCACGTCGGGGATGCCGCGGCGGGGGCCGGGGAGGATCTTGACCCCCTGGATGTGCGAGCCCAGGCGCACGGCGGCGGGTGAGCCGGGCATCGTGGGCACGTCGACGGAGCCCGAGGCGTTCCAGGTGGCGAGCGTGTAGTCGGTCTCGGCGGAGAGGGGGGCGTCGGGGCCGAGGCCGTAGAAACGGCGGTTGGCGTCGCGCAGGTGCTGGGCCTGGCCGGTCCACGTGATGCCGAGGACGTCCATCGGCGCCGACTGCCAGAACAGGTAGACCTCGCGGTCGGAGCGCTCGGCCAGGGAGGCATAGGCCTCGAAGACGGCGTCCGAGGAGGGGAAGTGGTAGTAGTCCAGGTTGCCGGCGACCCCCACCGTCGCGTTGTAGGTCAAGGACGGCGCTAGGATGTCGCGCAGGCCGCCGCTCGACAACGCGACCCAGACCGGCATCACGCCGGCGGTGACGCCCCGGACGGGGTCCGCGTCCACGACGGGGACGAGGACGCGCACGCCCTCCGGCGTGTCGGCGTAGGCCCAGCGCAGAGGGTCGTGCGGCTTGGTGGAGCGCTGGACGGGAGCGGACCGCCCGGGGGACGCCGCGAGCATGAGCAGCGCGGCGCCGAGCAGGAGGGTCTTCGCCACCCGGCGATGGTACTATTTGGGATAATCCCCCGATGGCCGAGCCTCTCGTCGCGACCTACCTGCTGACCCGCCCCGCCGCCGAGGCGGCGCGCGCGGCGCGTTCGGTGGCCGTCGAGCAGACCGTCGAGGTGCCGGAGTCCCTCATCACCCCCGACATCGAGGCCCGCGTGGTCGGCCGGGTCCTCTCGGTGGAGCCCGCGGGCCGGGCGGACCTGCACCGCGCCCGCATCTGCTACGACGCGGCGCTCTCCGGCTTCGAGCTGCCGCGGCTCCTGAACCTCGTCTATGGCAACGTCTCCCTCCAAAACGGCATCCGCCTGGTCGACCTGGACTTGCCGGCCTCCTTCCTCGCGCGCTTCAAAGGGCCGAACTACGGCATCGCGGGCCTGCGGCGCCTCCTCAAGGTCGAGGGGCGTCCGCTCTTGGCCACCGCGCTCAAGCCCAACGGCGCCCCGACCTCCGAGTTCGAGGCCCTCGCCGGGGATTTCGCGCGCGGCGGCGGCGACCTCCTCAAAGACGACCAGAACCTCTGCGACGCCGACGTGCCGGCCTTCGCCGAGCGGGTGCGCCGCGTCCAGGCGGCGGTCTCCGAGGCCAACGCCAAGACCGGCCGGAACACGCTCTACTGCCCCATCCTCTGCGGGCCGGCCCACGAGCTCGAGGACCGCGTCGGGGCCGTGCTGCGCGCCGGAGCCAAGGGCGTGCTCGCCCCGCCCTTCCTGCTGGGCCTCGACACGGTGCGCCTGCTGGCCGAGAAGCACGGTCTGCTCGTGATGGCCCATCCGTCCTTCACCGGCACCTTCTTCTCGGACCGCGCCCACGGCATGACGCCGGGGCTGCTTTTGGGGACGCTCTTCCGCCTGGCCGGCTGCGACGTGTCCATCTTCCCGAACCCCGGCGGGCGCTTCGGCTTCACCGCCGAGGAGTGCGCGGACCTTTCGGCGCGCCTGACCGGACCGCTGGGCCGCCTCGCCCCCGCCTTCCCGGCTCCGGCCGGCGGGATGACCTATGAGCGGCTCCCCGACATGGCGCGCGACTACGGGACGGACTGCGTGTTCCTCGTGGGCGGCGGGCTGTTGGCCCACTCGAAGAGCGTCTACGATGGGACGCGGGCGTTCCTGGACGCCATCGGGGGTCTGGTAAAATAACCTATGGACCGCACCATCGGCTCGACGAAGGCCCCGCCCCCGCCGCCTATCGACGGCAACCACAGCAAGGTCATCCGCTTCCTGGAGGGCTTCTCGTGGAAGGACGTGCCCATCGAGGCGTATAAGGCCGACGCCGAGGGGTACCAGGGCATCGTCCGCCGCGAGCTGGCGGGCAAGCGCGGCGAGAGCGTCAAGTTCCACGTGCGCTACTTCGAGATCCAGCCGGGCGGCCACAGCACGCTGGAAAAACACCGGCACGAGCATGTCGTCATCCCGCTGCGCGGGGTCGGCGAGGCCCAGGCCGGCTGCTACATCTGGAAGGTGGGCTTCGGCGACGTGGTCTACGTGTCGCCCTCGGATGCCCACCAGTTCCGCTGCCCGGCGGAGGCCAAGGAGCCCTTCGGCTTTCTCTGCATCGTGAACGCGGAGCGCGACAAGCCCGTGGCCGCCGACGGCCTGGGCGTCTGCCACATCTGCGAGTAGCTAGGCGGCGAGGAGCGCCGCCACCATGTCGGCGATGGCCGGCGAGGCGGTCAGGCCCGGCGACTCGATGCCCATCAGGTTGACCCAGCCGGGCAGGCCCCGCGCGGACTCCTCCTGGACGACGAAGTCCCGCCAGGGCTCGTTGGGGCCGGAAAGCTTCGGGCGGATGCCGGACTGGTCGGGCATGAGGGCGTCCGCGGTCACCCCGGGCCAGTAGCGCGAGACCGAGGCGGCGAAGGCGGCCGACTTCGCGGGGTCCACCGCGTAGTCGAGCGTGCTCGTATAGGCCGCGTCGGGCCCCAGGCGAACCCCGCCGGCGCGGTCCATCGTCATGTGGACGCCCAGGCCCTGGTGGTTGGGCATCGGGTAGACGAGGTGGGGGAGCGCCGGAGGCGTCTTCATCCGGAAATAGTCGCCTTTGCACCAGCGCAGGCGGTAGCCGGCGGCGTCGACGTCCAGGCCCGGCAGCTCTGCGACCATGTCGGCCCGGAGCCCGGCCGAGTTGACCACCCACCGCGCGCGCAGGCGCTCGCCGGTGGAGAGCCGCAGGGTCCAAGCGCCCAGGCTCCGTTCGGCGGCGACGAGGCGCGTCGAGAAGAGGAAGTCCGCCCCGTAATCCAGGGCCCGGCGCTCGAAGTGCCGCATGAGCCCTTCCGAGTCCACGATGCCCGTCTCGGGGCTCCACAGGGCGGCCGTGGCCTTGAGCCCGGGCACGCGGCGGGCGGCCTCCGCGCCGTCCAAGAGCTCCAGGCCCTCGGCGCCCGCCTCCCGAGCCTTCCGGGCCAAGGCTTCGAGCCCGGCGGCTTCCCCGGCCTCGCAGGCGACGACGAGCTTGCCGGTCTTCTTGACGAAGATCCCCGTCTCCGCGGCGAGCTTGTAGAGCGCGCGGCGGCCTTCGTGGCAGAGACGGC
>SCTT01000205.1 GCA_004322435.1 bacterium | reverse complement strand
CACGCGCATAACGACGTCTTCGAGGCGCTGGCGACCACCGGCCTCCTCGGCCTGGCGGCCTACCTGTGGCTCCACTGGGGGGCGCTCGCCCTGCTGCGGGCGCGTCCTCATCCCGCCTCCGCGGGAATCCTCGCCGCGCTCTTCGTGCAGGCGAAGGTCAACCCGCTGCCGCTCGGCTGCTGCGTGCTGGCCGCCGCGGTGCTGGGCTCTTTCGCCTCGGGGGAGCGCCGGGCGGCGGCGTGGGCCCCGCCGGCGGCCGGCGCGGCGCTCTCGGCCGCGGTCCTGGCCGGCGCTCTGCTTCTGGCGTCGGCCGACGCGGAGTTCGCCCGCGCGCGCCGCGCCGAAGCCCGCGGCGCGGCCGGGGAGGCGCGGGCCGCCTTCGCGGCCGCGACGGCCGCCAACCCCTGGGAGCTCTTCTACCGCCTGGAGTTCGCCCGCTTCCTTTACAGCGGCGGCCGGCTCGACGAGGCGGCCGCGCAGGGCGCCGCCGCCGCCGTCCGAAGGCCCGCCGAGGCCGACGGTTGGGCGATGCTCGGGACGTATCTCCTGGCCTGGCGGCAAGCCGGCGGCCCGCAAGACCGCCTCGCCGAGGCGCGGGCGGCCCTAGAGACGGCCCACCGCCTCGACCCATACGCCCCGGCCGTCAATGAGAACCTGGACCTGGCGGCGCGCCTCGCGGGGGATGCGCGGTGACGATGCGGGGCGTCGCGCTCGGGGCGCTGGGCCTGGCCGCCGCGGCGGCCCTGGCCGCCTACGACCCCTGGGGCCTCGACGCCTACACCGACGTCAAGCTCGTCGCCTGGGCGCTGCTCGCGGCGGTCTCGGCCGCGGCCTGGGCCCTCGGCGGGGCGGACCTCCCCCCGCCGGCGCGCCTCGACGCCGCCGCTCTGCTGGCGCTGCTCACGGCCGGCGCGGCCGCGGCGTTCTCCCTCGACTATACCGTAAGCCTGGCGGGCCCGGTGCATTGGCGCTTGGACGGCCTATCCGCCCTGGCCGCCCTCTTCGGAGGCTACGTCCTCGCCCGGGCCCTGGACATCTCCGAGAGGCCGCGCCCCCTCTTCATGGGCCTGGCCGGCGCGGGCCTGGTGTTGGGAGCCGGGGCCGTGCTGGAACGCCTGGGCTGGCCGCCCCTGCCCGGGCTGCCGGCCGGACTCACCGACGGGCGTGCCTCGTCGGCGGCCGGGAGCCCGGTCTACCTCGGCGCGGCCCTGGCGGTCGCTTTGCCCGCGGCCGTGGACCTCGTCTTGTCCGAAACGGGCCGCCGCCGCGCGTTCGCGGCCGCCGCGGCGGCCCTGTGCCTGCTCGGCCTCTGGCTGTGCCGTTCGCGCGGGGCCTGGGTCGCCGCGGCGGGCGGCCTCGCCGTCTGGGCCGCGGCCGCCCCCGCCGTGCTGCCCGAGCGCGCGCGCCGCGCCGCCCTGGG
>SCTT01000003.1 GCA_004322435.1 bacterium | reverse complement strand
CGCCAAGGACATGGCCAAGAAGGGCGTCGCCTCCGCGCTGACCTTGCCGGTCGAGGCCTACAACCGCGTCGCGGCGCTCGTCAACGACATCGTCTCCGCCCACGCCGCGCAGCAGAAGGTCGCCGACGGCAAGTCGGTCGTCGACATCGACCTCATCAAGCGCAAGCTCGCGGCCAAGACCGGCATCTCGGCCGGCCAGCTGACGCTCGGCGAGGAAGACGCCTCCCGCTACGTCAACATGGAAGCCGAGGTGTCGAAGCGCGTCGTCAACCAGGACCGCGCCATCCGGGCGCTGGCGAACGCCATCCGCCGCAACAAGTCCGGCCTGTCGAACCCGCACCGCCCGATGGGCAAGTTCCTCTTCGTCGGCCCCACCGGCACCGGCAAGACCTACCTGGTCAAGGAGCTCGCGCGCTTCCTGTTCAAGGACCCCGAGGCGTACGTGCGCTTCGACATGTCCGAGTTCATGGAAGAGCACACGTACATGCGCCTCGTCGGCGCGCCGCCGTCCTACGTGGGTTTCGGCTCGGGCGGCCAGCTGACCGAGGCCGTGCGCAAGCGCCCCTACACCGTCATCCTCCTCGACGAGGTCGAGAAGGCCCACCCCAAGGTCTGGGACATCTTCCTGCAGATCTTGGACGACGGCCGCCTCACCGACTCCGAGGGCCGCACGGTGGACTTCAAGAACACCGTCATCATCATGACCTCGAACACCGGCATGGCCGCGGTGGACTCCCAGAAGTATGAGCGGATGCTGACCGAGCGCTGGGAGAAGCTCAAGGCCTTGGACGAGGCCCAGGACCCGGCGCTCGTCGCCGCCAAGGTGGAGAAGGGCCTGGACGGCCTGCGCGCCGGGCGCGAGGCCGAGCTCAAGGCCCTCGAGGCCAAGGTCGCGAAAGCCAGGGCCGACCTCGAGACCGCCTCCGCCGAGCTCACCGACCTCTCCCAGGTCATGAAGGCCCAGCAGATGCTGGCGAGCCTCGACGGCAAGCTGGACGCCGAGCGCGAGGCCGCCGAAGCGCGCCACGACAAGCTCATCGCGGCCAAGCGCGCCGAGCTCGAGGCCAAGTTCGGCGCCGGCGGGGACCGCGAGACCGCCCGGGCCAAGCTGCAGGCCGAGGCCGACGAGATTGAGAAGGCCTGGGACGCCGAGATCGCGCTCGCCATCCACGAGGGCGTGACCCAGCGCTTCCGGCCCGAGTTCATCAACCGCTTGGACGAGGACCCCGACTCGAAGAACAAGTGGGTCATCTTCAACCGCTTGAAGAAGGAGAACATCGGCATCATCGCCAAGCTCCAGGTCAAAGAGTTCGTCGACCTCTTGAGCGAGCGCCACGGCACCGAGCTGGTGCTGGGCGACGACGTGATGGACCTCCTCATCGAGCACGGGTTCTCGCCGCTCTACGGCGCCCGCCCGATGCAGGCGGCGGTCGAGAAGTTCATCATCGACCCGCTGGCCAAGTGGGTCCTCGACATGGCCCAGAAGGGCGAGTCCGCCGCCGACCGCCGCATCAAGGTCTCGGTCAAGGACGGCACCACGAGCTTCGAGATGCTCGAGAAGCTCGAGAAGGTCGTCGAGAAGCGCACCCTGGAGGGCGCGGCCCAGGCCCTGACCCGCGAGGTCATG
>SCTT01000204.1 GCA_004322435.1 bacterium | reverse complement strand
AGCAGAACGGATAACTTTTGGTTGAACTCGTTTTCCTCGAGTGGCAAGCTTCCCGTGCATAGAATCTCAATGATGCCTTTGGGGCGTAGTGACTCTCCGGCGGCCGGATTGTATCGTTCTGAATCGTACGCCGCGTATTCGTAAGCAGTTATAGCTTCAACATTAGTCCCGTCTGGCAAGGTGCGAAGAACAGCTTCAGTAACAGGCGGCGCATGCTTCAGGTCGTCTGCTTCTAAGATGAGTAGCGTGCTGGGCGATGGAAGAGCTCGAACCAATATTTCATTCCGCAAAACGTCTAGAGTCATTCCCAGGGGCATTAGGCGCCCTTCTTCCCAGTCCAACGGATTTTCACCCACCAAGAAACTCAGAGTGGCCTTAATGAACGAGTTCCGAAAGAGGCGCAGTGAACAAAGGTAATGAGCAGTCGCGATTCGTGTTGGATATTGTCGCGGGGAGGGAGGGGAAAATAGGTGCACAAGGGTTGCACCCGACTTCTTTATTTTTGTCTGTAGGTGCCGCTTCATTTGGGCTTCGTTGCCAAGGCTGGCTGCTCTGCTGAACCCCTCGAAGATGACTTCCGCCTCTTCCCCCAAGTTGGCTAGCGTTCGAATCGATAAAAAGCCTACCGAGCCTTTAAGAAGGTGAAGGAAGGCCAGAAGTTGCCCCGGCTTGTTGGGGAATCGGACCACCGCTGTGAATCGAACGGGCTGCGTTGTCGCGCTCTCGATCCCCTTTTTGGCGCGTACCTTTAGGACTAGCCCATTCCGCATCAGTACGACTTCGGTTTCGGCTGAGGCGCCAGGCTTGAGCGGGAGCTGCTCTAGCAGAGATCGTGGCACGAATAGGAATGCATTGTTTCCATTCACATAGCCAAACCCGTAGTTCATGACAAGTCTGTTGGAAACTTCGTCAGTTGCAATGCGATGGCGACGCATGGCTGTCTCCGTGGTTCACTTTAATTGCTTCGGTGAAACTTTAGAATCGTGCTCCGAGACTAAGGCGTTGGACGTTCCCCAGCGCCCCGAACGGCGTGAAGGTGTAGTCTGCGCGGTAGCTCCTGCCGCTAATGCCCAGGCCGGCGCCAAGGCCGCCGAGCGCTCCCATGGCTCCTCCCCCCCCGCTCGGGCCACCAGCGTACTGGGAGGCATACCCCATCCGGAGTGCGAAGCTCGGAAGGAAGGCATATTCAGTCCCGATGCCCACATCGGTGCGCTGGTCGTGCACCTGCCGGCGGATGTCGAAGGCGAGGTTCAGGGGCCCGGCGATGCGGTAGGCGGCCCCTATCGCAAGAGTCAGCGGCAGGGGGTCGCTCTGGTCTAGGAACCTAAGTCCCTTGCCGATATTGAGGACGGAGGCCCCCAACGAGAGTGGCTTGTCGGCGAAGCGATGCTGAGCTCCGAGGTCCACTGCCACCGTCTGGGCCGAATAGGGTCCGATTTGGCTACGAAGCAGTTTTAGATTCCCCCCCAGACTCGAGGCCTGCGAACCGGTCAGTTTGCGGCTGTAGCTGACCGTATAGGCCGTATCGGAGGCCTCGAAACCAGACGTGGCCTGGCGGTTTCCGTCCCGGCCCTCCTGCCCCCCCGTCGCCAGGCGAGTCACCCCGATTCCGAAGGTCCCGTTGGCGGTCGGCTGGGCGAAGCCGATGAAGTCGAATCGAGTGCCGAGGAGCCACTCCGCATGGGTCGCCCCCAATTCCCGCCGCGACAGGTTTGCGAGCCCGCCGGGGTTGTAGTACATGGCATCCACGTCGCCGGCGACCGCGGTGTAGGCTCCTCCGAGGGCCGCAGGTCTGGCTCCAGTCCCGATTTTTAGGAAGGCTGCGCCCGAGTTCAGGCCGGCCAACAGCAGGGGGCTAGGAGTGAGCAGGAGGACCGCCGCGAGGATCAGGACCCAGGGGCGGCAGATGGCTATGGCAAGGGCGTCTATCCAGCCTGGCTTCGGTGCCCGCATAGGATTCTCCTTCATCAGCGCACCACCGCGAATTTCCCGGCCTTCCGGACGGCCGGCTGACCCGACTTCTCGGCTACGATCGTGTAGAGGTAAACGCCGCTCGGGATATGCCCGTTCCAGGGGTATTCGTAGGCGTACTTGGGGCCCGACCCGTCATCGATGATGCTGGGCGGCGTGTCGATGGTGGCCTGATGGACCTCCTGTCCCGAGACGTCATAGATTCGGATGGTCACTTTGTCCGCCAGCCCGACGGAGACGTGGATCGTCGGGCGGGCGCCGCCGACAGCCGGGTTCGGGAAGACGTAGAGGTCGCGGAGGACGAAGGCCGTATCGGCTCCGGCCTCGGGGACGAAGCCGGCGGCGGCGAGGGAAGCGATTTTGGAGCCCTTGCCCCCGCCGGAGGAATAATCCGCGGGCGGCAGCGTGTGGGAATGCGTGACGATGTTGCCGGTGCCCGAGAGCGTCACGAGACGGCCGCCGAGGCTCCCGGCGGCCCGCGCGTTTCCGGCCACTTTAAGTTCTGTGCGGGGCGCGTAGACCGTCCCGACGAACTTGGCCCCTCCAAGCAGCGAGACCGGGAGGTTGCTGCTGACGTAGACCATCAGCTGCTCGGACCTGCCCGCCGCGTTTAGGCCCGCGTCCCCGCCGATATCGACGGCGCCGTCGATCAAGAGGTCTACTCGGCCATCGATGACGAGGCTTGCGCCGCCGTTGAGGCGCAGACCCTTGAGGACATAGGTGCCGGTGGTCAAGGTGTGCACTCGCCCGGAACCCATGACGAGCTCCCCTCCGACCAGGAGGTCCGCTGGGATGAGCGAGTTGGAGCTGGTCGCCGCGGCCAACTGCCCGATCAGCGCCAGGTCGATGGGTTCGGCGATGAGCGGAGAGCGGCCTTGGGTGATGGCGCCCAAGACCTGAGCCTGCCCCTTCAACGTCACCGTTCCTGCCGTGACCTCGCCGCTGACAAGGACGCTGCCGTTCAGCCCGACCGTCCCGTTCGAGAGGACGCCCCCGGCCACGTCCGCTGTCCCTGAGCCGTCAACACCATTCACGCCCCATAACGCGCTGGTTTGGAAGGCGCCGACTGCGAACCGCACGGTCTTGCGCACCTCGCCGGTGGTCAACCGGTCGAATGCCCCGAATTCCAGCGTATGCATGCCCTGGGAAGACACGGTGAATGAATGGTCGTAAGGCGTCTCCGGCCCCGCGTCGAGCCGATAGGTGATGCGCTGGACGCCCACCGCCACGCCGGCGGCTTCAAGGTCCGCGGCGCTCAGCGTAATGGGCGTGTCAGGAGTGAGAAGCGGCAACCCGAAGGCGTGGACCGCCGCGGTGCCGTAGGCCACGGAACTTTGGGGAGCCGAATCGTCGACGCCGATCCGCAATAGTTTGTGCGGTTCCTCGTTCCCGCGCTCGTCTACGCTGAAATACTCCACGATGTGGAGCCCGGCCCCCGGCGTCCGGAACGGTGCCGTATAGAGGATGAACGGGGCGGACTGGCCCTCGCGCCAGAAGGTGCGCTGTACGCCGGACGCCACCTCATTGATGCGCGGGTCGTTGGCGTAGAGCGCAATCTGGCTGTCCGAGCGCAGGAAAACGTCGAGGCCTGAGGGGACGGCGGCCGGGGCGGCCGACGCCAGCAGGTACGCGCCGAGGTAGGTGGTTTGGGTGACCGGCGGTTCGCGGTCAACGGTGACCGAGAAGGCCCGTTGCCCGGCGCCGGCGTCGTCGTCGGCCAGCGTGACCGTGACGGAGTAGACCCCGTTGGCGGCGTATTGGTGGACAGCCCCGAAAGCCCGGCCCACGGTGGGGGCCCCCTCGGAGCCCGACGTCTCATCGACGGCGATGCCGGTGGAAGTCTGGCCGTCGCCCCAGGCGACCGAGGCGATGAAGTCCTCGCGCGTACCGCCCGCCGGGCTGTCGAAGCCTGGGTCCATGAAGACCGCGGGGGCGAAGGTCTGCACGACGTTCGGACCCATCGCGTATCCGGTCAGTGTTCCCGCCCCGGGATACGCGTAGGCCGAGAAGGTCCGGATGGGGATCTGGCCTCCCACGTGGAGGACGCCCCCCGCACCGGCTACCGCATCCGGCAGGGCAGCGACGGCCGGAGCCACGTTGGCGACGGTCACGCGCATCGGCACCGCCGCCGTCCCGCCGTCGTCGTCACGGACCGTGATGACCGCGGTATAGACCCCGTTGTCAGCGTAAGCATGGCGGGCCTGCACGGTCCCCGCCGTCGGCGCGCCCTCCTGACCGGCGGAGCGCAGCAGGACGATGTCTGTCGCGGGCTCCGTCGTCCCGTCACCCCAATCGATGGATGCCGTCTGGACGTCCAGATACCCGGCGTCGGTGAAGGCGGCGGGCGGAAGTTGAACGAAAGCCCCCTCTGTTGTGGTGACGTCGAGCAGGGCGGCCAAGGCCGGCGCCGCGTTGGTGACCGTCACCTTAAAGGTTGCGCTCGACACCGCCCCGTCGTCATCGGCGACGGTCACCACCGCCGTGAAGGTGCCATTGTCCCCGTAAGCGTGCCGGGCTTGGACCGTCCCCGAGGTCGCAGTCCCCTCGCTCCCAGGAACCGAGGTCAAAGCGAGTTCCCCCGTAGGCTCGCTCGTCCCGTCGCCCCAGTCCACGGTCGCCTGATGCGTGTCTTTGTAGCCCGGGTCGGTGAACGCGGCGGGCGGGAGTTGAATGAAGGCGCCCTCCTGAGCCGAGAGATCCGGCAGCCCCGCGAGCGCGGGGGCCGCGTTTGCGACGGTCACACGGAAGGAGGCGCTCGAGACGGCGCCTTCATCATCGCGCACCGTCACCACGGCGGAATACGTCCCTCCGTCGCCGTAGGCGTGGCGGGCCTGGATGGTGCCCGCGGTGGCTACGCCCTCCCGCCCGGGGGCTGCGGCTAGAGCGATGTCCGCCGCTGGCTCGCTTGTCCCGTCTCCCCAATCGACGGTCGCAGAATGGGTATCGAGGTAGCCCACGTCTGTGAAGGCCGCAGGGGGCAGTTGGATGAAAGTTCCTTCGGGCATGGCTTGGTCGGGCAGGGCGGCCAGCGCGGGTGCCGCGTTCGCGACGGCCACGCGGAAGGAGGCGCTCGACACCCCTCCGTCGTCGTCCCGCACCGTCACGACCGCAGTGAACGTGCCGTTATCTCCGTAAGCATGGCGCGCCGAGACGGTCCCCGTGGTCGCCGTTCCTTCGGCGCCGGGGCTCGACGCTAGCGCAATGTCCGCCGCCGGCTCGCTCGTCCCATCGCCCCAGTCGATGGTCGCGGAGTGCGAATCCAGGTAGCCGGCATCCATGAAGTTCGCCGGCGGCAGCTGGATGAACGCGCCCTCTTGCGCGGCCTGGTCGGGGAGGGCCGCCAGGGCGGGTGCGACGTTACCGATGGCCGCTGTGAAGGCCCGGACCGCCGTTCCGCCGTCGTCGTCGGTGACGGTCACCGTGACGGCGTAGGACCCGTTGTCCCCATAGGCGTGCCGGGCCTGGAGCGTCCCGCTGGAGACGACGGCCGCCCCGCTCGTCCCGTCGCCCCAGTCAACGGTAGCCGTATGGCTGTCTAGCGCGCCGGCGTCCGTGAACGTGGCCCCTTGCAAGGCGACGAAAGCCCCTTCGGCGGCGCTCT
>SCTT01000203.1 GCA_004322435.1 bacterium | reverse complement strand
CGTGGCCGAGCGCGCCCTGGCCCGCGCGCGCCCGGCCTTTTTGCCGCGCGATCTGGCCGAGCACACCATCGAGATCTTCACCGGGCGCCAGAAGGCCGACCCGATGGGCTTGGGGCGCGTGCTCCTGGTCGACAACTTCCTGCCGAACGTCAAGGACATGACGCGGGCGCTCTTGGCCGAGGGCTACGAGGTCGCCGCCTCGATGCGCGCCGACGACGCGCTCGACTACGTGCAGAACGACCGCTACCACCTCGCCGTCATCGGCTCGCCCATCGCGACGCCGCCCGTCACGGCGGCCGAGCTCGCCAAGAAGATGCGCACCTTCGACCCCGACCTGCGCATCATCCTGATGGTGGACCACTACCTCTCGGGCGGCCTGCAGGGCGTCAGCCAGGCCGTCGAGGTGGGCTTGGACGACTCCTTGCTCAAGCCCGTCGACCCGCAGCGCCTGCGCTTCTCGATCAGCCGCGCGCTCGAGCGCCGGCGGCTGCAGCTCGAGAACGCGCGCCTGGTGGAGGAGCTTAAATCCTCCAACGAGGAGCTCGAGCAGCTCTCGGGCTTCCAGCAGAAGTTCTTCGCGACGGTGGCCCACGACGTCAAGAACCCCCTGACCGCCATCCGCGGCTACGCCGAGCTCCTCTCGTGGAAGGTCAAGGACGCCGAGCTCACCAAGTGCGTCACGCACATCATGTCCTCCTCGAAGACGCTCGAGGGCCTCATCTCCGACCTCGTCGACTACGCCGCCATCGAGTCGGGGAAGCTCCGCGTCAACCTCGAGGAGATGGACCTCGCGGTCGTCGTCGGCGAGGTGCAGTCGCGCATCCAGGTCGCCGCCGACAAGCGGAGCATCAAGCTCCACGTGCAGCTCCCCGAAGGCCTGCCCAAGCTCCAGGGCGACCCGCTGCGCGTCGGGCAGGTCATCCAGAACCTCTCCACCAACGCCATCCAGTACACCCCCGAGGGCGGCAACGTCACGGTCAAGATCCAGCCCGGGCCCACGATGATCACCATCAGCGTCCGGGACACCGGCATCGGCATCTCGAAGGAAGACCTGCCCCGCATCTTCGACCGCTTCTTCCAAGCCGAGAACGCGCAGAAGATGCGCCGCGCCGGCTTCGGCTTAGGCCTCAAGATCTCGCAGGAGATCGTGAAGGCCCACGGCGGCGCGATGGGCGTGGACTCGGAGCTCGGGAAAGGCTCGGTGTTCTACTTCACCTTGCCCATCCCCCAGAGCCAGGCCGCGCCCGCCCAGCAGCAGTCGCAGCCGCTGCCCGCCGCCCCGTCGATGCCCTCGATGCAGACCCAGACGCCGATGCCGCGCCAGATCACCCCGCCCCCGCAGAAGATGCCGTGAGCGCCGGCCTGACGGGCCTGAGCCGAGCCCTCGGGGGGCCGGTCCTGACGGGCGCCGCCGACCTCGCCACCTACGCCTACGACGGCGCCCACGAGCGACGGGCGCCCGACGGCGTCGTGCTGGCCCGGAGCGCCGAGGACGTCCGGCGCACCGTCGCCTGGTGCGCGAAGGCCGGCGTCCCCTACGTCGCGCGCGGGGCGGGCACGAACCTCTGCGGCGGGACCATAGCGCTCAAGGGCGGCGTCGTCATCGCGATGGCCGGGATGAACCGCATCCTGTCCTTGGACACCGCCGCCCGCACCGCGGTGGTGGAGCCCGGCGTCGTCAACCTGCACCTCCAGAACGCCGCCGCCCCGCTGGGCCTGTTCTACGCGCCGGACCCGGCCTCCTACAAGGTCTGCACCTTGGGGGGCAACCTCGGCGAGAACGCCGGAGGCCCGCGCTGCTTCAAGTACGGCACGACCACGAACCACGTGCGGGCCGTCGAGGCGGTGATGCCCGACGGGACGCTCGAGCGTTTCGCGCTGGACGACGCGGGTCCGGAGCTGATGAGCCTGCTGGTCGGTTCCGAGGGGACCTTGGGAATCGTCACGAAGGCCTGGCTGAACCTGGTCCGGATTCCCGAGAGCGTCGTCGCCGTCCTCGCCGATTTCTCATCCCTCGAGGAGGCGATGGCCTGCGTCGCCGCGCTCGTGGCCGCGGGCGTGGCGCCGCGCGTCATCGAGGCGATGGACCGCCTGACGGTGGACTCGATCGAGGCCTACGTCCCGGCCGGGTACCCGAAGGCCGAGGCCGTGCTCCTCATCGAGGTCGAGGGCGCCGCCCCCCAGGTCGAACGGGACCTCGAGGCCCTGCGCCAGCTCTGCCGTGCGCACGGGTCGAAGGGCTTCCGCCTCGCGCGGGAGGCCGCCGAGCGCGACCGCCTCTGGGAGGGCCGCCGCTCCGCCTACGCCGCGCTGGCGCGGCTGGCCCCGAACGTGATGGTCGAAGACGGCGTCGTGCCGCGCGACCGCCTGCCCGAGGCGGCGCGGCGGCTCAAGGAGATCGCCGCCGACCACAAGGTGATCCCCTACCTCCTGTTCCACGCCGGGGACGGCAACCTGCACCCGAACACGGTCTACGACGAGCGGGACGCCGCCCAGACCGAGCGCGTGCGCTCCGCCGGACGCGACATCCTGAGGCTGTGCGTGGAGGTCGGCGGGTCCATCTCCGGCGAGCACGGCATCGGCGCCGACAAGCGCGCCGCGATGGCCTGGCTGTTCAGCCCCGAGTCGCTGGGCCTGTTCCGGCGCATCAAGGAGTCCTTCGACCCGCAGGGGCTGGCCAACCCCGACAAGCTCATTCCGCTCCCCGGCGAGGCGCCCCCCGGGCCGGCGGCCGCGCGGACGCCGCGTCCGCTCTCGCGCGAGGCCGCGTCGCTCGTGGAGCGCGTGCGCGAGAAGGCCGCGGCCCACGAGCCGCTCTTCGTCGTCGGCTCGGGGACCAAGGTGCCTCCGGGCCTCAAGGCCGAGCAGAAAGAGGTGCTGACCACGCGCCCCCTGCGCGCGCTGCGCCTCGACCGTCCGAACCTGCTCGTCACCGCCGAGACGGGCGTGACGCTCGCCGAGCTCAAGGCCGTCCTCGAGCCTGAGGGCCTCTACGTGCCGCTGCCGCTCGTCCCGGGGACGCTCGGCGGCCTGCTCGCGACGCGGCCCTGGGCCGGCGTGCGGGAGGCGGTCGTCGCGATGCGCCTCCTCCTCTCGGACGGCACCGTCTGCGAGGTCGGGAGTCCCGTCGTCAAGAGCGTCGCCGGCTACGACGTGCCGCGCCTCCTTTTGGGCTCCTGGGGGACGTTGGCGGTGGTCCTCGACGTCACGCTCAAGCTCTCCGCGGCGCGGCCAGA
>SCTT01000023.1 GCA_004322435.1 bacterium | reverse complement strand
GCGGGAGGTTCCGCGAGTGGCTGCTGGGCGACGAGCTCCGGCCGTACAACAGCTTCGGCAACGGCTCCGCCATGCGCGTCAGTCCCATCGGCTTCGCCTACGATTCGGAGGAACGCGTCCTCGCCGAGGCGCGGGCCAGCGCCATCGTGACCCACGACCACCCCGAAGGGGTCAAGGGGGCGCAGGCGACGGCTTTGGCCATCTTCCTGGCGAGGACGACCCACGACAAGGCCCTCATCCGCAAACGGATCGCCTCGACGTTCGGCTACGAGTTGAACCGCACGGTCGAGGCCATCCGTCCCGACTACAGGTTCGACGAAACCTGCCAGGGCTCCGTGCCCGAGGCCATCATCGCCTTCCTAGACTCCGAGAGCTACGAAGACGCCGTCCGCAAGGCGATCTCCCTGGGCGGCGACTCCGACACCATCGCCTGCATCACCGGCGGCATCGCCCAGGCCTACTATGGGGAGGTCCCCGCCCCCATCCTGACCGAGGTCCGGCGCCGCCTCCAAGCCGAATTCATCCGGCTCTTGGAGCAGTTCGACGCCCGCTTCCCCGTTTGACCGTTTTGTTAGCATCCCCCCTATGGCCATCCAACTTCAAAAGGACGCCGAGAAGCAGGCGCTGGGGTCCATCAAGAGGTTTTTCTCGGAAGAGCTCGACGAGGACATCGGCGACCTCAAGGCGCGGCTCGTGCTCGATTTCTTCCTGAAGGAAGTCTCTCCCACCGTCTACAACCAGGCCATGAAGGACGCCCAGGCCTACTTTATGGAGAAGGCCTCGGAGCTCGGCGACGTGCGCCACGAGGTCGAGTTCGACTACTGGAAGAAGCCGCGGCCGAAGCCTTGAGGAGAAACGATGAAAGCCGTCCGAATCCATAAGACCGGCGGGCCCGAAGTCCTCGTCTACGAGGACGCCCCCGACCCCAAGCCCGCGGCCGGCGAAGCCCTCGTGCGCGTCGAAGCGGCGGGCGTCAACTTCATCGACGTCTATTACCGGTCCGGCCTCTATAAAGCGGCGGCGCTGCCCTACACGCCCGGCATGGAGGCCGCCGGCACGGTGGCCGCCCTCGGCGAAGGAGTCGCCGGGCTCAAGGTCGGCGAGCGCGTGGCCTATGCGATGAATCCTGGCTCCTACGCGGAGTACGCGGCGGTGCCCGCTTGGAAGCTCGTCAAACTCCCCGAAGCGGTGGACGCCAAGCAGGGCGCCGCGGCCATGCTCCAGGGCATGACGGCCCATTACCTCTCGCACAGCACGTTCCCCTTGAAGCCCGGCCACAAAGCCCTCGTCCACGCGGGCGCCGGCGGGGTGGGGCTCCTGCTCACGCAGCTGGCCCGCAGGCTCGGCGCCACGGTCTACACCACCGTCGGCACGGAGGCGAAGGCGGAGGCGTCGCGCGCGGCGGGGGCTCACGAAGCCATCCTCTACACGAAGGCGGATTTCGGGGAAGAGGTGAAGCGCCTGACGGGCGGCAAGGGCGTGGACGTGGTCTACGACTCGGTGGGCGTCAGCACCTTCGCCAAAAGTCTCGATTGCCTCCGGCCCCGGGGCATGATGGTCCTCTACGGGCAGTCCTCCGGGCCCGTGCCGCCCGTCGAGACGGGGCTGTTGGCGGCGAAGGGGTCGCTCTTTTTGACGCGGCCGTCCCTGGCGGCCTACGCGGCGGACAAGGAGGAGCTCGCCTGGCGCGCCGGGGACCTGTTCAAATGGATGGCGGCAGGCGAGCTCACGCTGAAGATAGACCGCACCTTCCCGCTCGCCGAGGCCTCTCAAGCCCACGCGGCCCTCGAAGGGCGCAAGACGTCGGGCAAGGTCCTGCTGATTCCCTGAAGAAGAAGTGACCCCCCTTCTGGCCCTCGCCCTCTCCACCGCCGCGCTCGACGCGCAATACTTCCAGCGCGACCGGCCCGGCGCCCTCGATGCCAACATCGCCGCCCTCGCATCCGCCCCCGCCGACGCGGAGCATCTTTGGCGCCTCTGCCGCGCCCTCATCCGCCGCGGCGAGCGCGCCAAATCGTCCAAGGACTTCGAGTCCGCCCGCCGCCGCTGCGAAGAATCCGTCGCGCTCGACTCGAAGACGGCCGACGCGCACTTCTGGTTGGGCGTCGCTATGGCGCGCTATGGGGAAGCCAAGGGCATCCTCCGGTCGCTCTCCCTCGTCAAGCCCATCCGCGCCGAAATGGCCAAGACCCTGCAACTCGACCCTAAGCACGGCGGGGCACATCAAGTCCTAGGGCAGGTCCTTTGGAAGCTGCCGCGCTTCGCCGGCGGCGACAAGAAGAAGGCGCTCGAAGAGTTCGAGACCGCCGTGCGCCTCACCCCTCGCCACACGGCCAACTACGTCCCGCTGGCGGAGGCCTTGGTATACTTTGAAAGACGGGAAGACGCCCTGCGGGTCCTTGATGCGGCGCTCAAGGTGACGGACCCCGCCGACCCGGCGGCCGCGCCGGAACACGCCGCCAAAGCCAAGGCGCTGTTGGAGAAGCTGAGGACACGATGAGCGACCCCATCCAATTCAACGACGGCGCCGCCTACGAGCGCTACATGGGCCAATGGAGCCGGCTCGTCGGGCACTCCTTCCTCGATTGGCTCGCCCTGGCGCCGAACCTCCGCTGGCTCGACGTCGGCTGCGGCAACGGGGCCTTCACCGAGCTCCTCATGGAAAGGGCCGCCCCCTCCACCGTCTGCGGCATCGACCCCTCCGCGGCCCAACTCGCTCATGCGCGCACGCGCCCGGCCCTGAAGAAAGCCGAGTTCGTTCCGGGCGACGCGATGGCCCTCCCTTACCCGAAGGACTCCTTCGACGCCGCGGTGATGCCGCTCGTCATCTTCTTCGTCCCCGAACCCGCCCAGGGCGTGGCCGAGATGGCGCGGGTCGTCGCTCCCGGGGGGGCCGTCACAGCGTACGCCTGGGACATCCCCGGCGGAGGGTTCCCCTATCAGGCCCTGCGCGAGGAGATGAAGGCGCTGGGCGTGGAGCCGCCGATGGCGCCCAACCCGGAGGCGTCGAGCCTCGAGACGATGAACACCCTGTGGGGGAGAGCCGGCCTGGAGGCCGTCGAGACGAAGGTGATTTCGGTGCGCCGGACTTTCGCGGATTTCGAAGACTACTGGGCCACGGTCCAGGGCGGGCCCAACGTCTCCGGAAGGCTCAAGGCGATGAAGCCGGAGGAGCGCGAGACCCTCAAGGCGCGGATGCGCACGGTCCTGCCCCAGGACGCCGCCGGGCGCATCACCTTGACGGCCCGCGCGAACGCGGTCAAAGGCCGCGTCCGGGCGCGGTAGCCCCCCTTGAAATCCCGAGGTTCCCGGTTATGCTCTCAAGAGGTCACGGCGCTCCTTCGGGGGCACGTGGCTGTTTTTCTGTGGCGACCATGAAGAGACAAAGGAACCGAACCGGGTCCGGCACGCGCGCCAGCGCGCGGCCGCGCTCGGCGGGAGGGGCGGCGGGGTGAGCTAGGACGGAGTCCGTCCGGTCCCCCCCGCCGACGAGGCGGGGGTTTTCATTTTGGACATTCTGGGGGCCGCCGTGACCGCGGCCCCACGCTGTGAGGAGGTGAGTGCGATGGCGAAGACGAAGGACAGGCCGGCGGCCGTGCGCGCCTACGTTTGGGCGCGTCAGGGCCGGACCGCCTACCTGGTCGATGCGAAGCGCGTGGACCGCGCGCTGGCGGGCCTCCCGGCTAAGACCCGGGTCCGCCTGATCGCGCGCCTGCGGGCCAACTCGGCCGAGGCGGAGACGTGACGCAGGCGGCCCCTCCGCGGGGGGCCGCCTGCGGCTTTCCAGCCGAGATTGCTATCGTCTCCGCATGAGATCCCTCCTCCTCTGCGCCCTGCTCGCCTCGCCCGCCGCCGCCTTCAACACCCTGGAATACTCTTCCGTCTCCTCCGCCCTCGTCCCCCCCGACGCCGCCGACGTGACGGTCGCCTGGACGGTCGGCCCCCACGGGGCCAAGCTGCGCGTCGAGTACGGGACCTCCCCCGCCTACGGCCTGGCCACCGACTGGCTCCAGAAGAGCGGAGACTTCGAGAACACGGCGACCATCCGCCTCGCGAACCTCGCTCCCGGCGTCGTCTACCACTACCGGGTCCACGCCGAGGAGCCCCTGCCCGCCCAGATGCAGCCGGGGCCGGTCCTGACCGCCGACGCCCAGTTCAT
>SCTT01000202.1 GCA_004322435.1 bacterium | reverse complement strand
CTCTTCGAGATCGTCGAGGGCAAGCCGGGCATGCTCTCGGCGGGCGCGGGCTTCTCCTCGCTCGACGGCCTCATCGGCACCATGCAGCTGCAGCACCTGAACCTCCTGGGGCGCGCGTGGCGCACCTCGCTGCAGTGGTCCTTCGGCGCCCGCGTCAACGACTTCTCGGTTTCGTGGGGCACGCCCTGGCTGCGCGAGAAGCCGACGAGCCTGGACCTGTCCGCCTACAACACGCGCCGCGTCGCCCCCTACGAGGGCTCGAGCTCGGCCTACACCTCCAAACGCGTCGGCGGGTCGGTGCGCCTCGGCCCGCGGTTCCAAGACGACAAGTACCGGCTCGAGACCTTCTACTCGTTCTCGCAGATCTCCATCGACAACATCGACACCCAGTTCCTCACCTCGCTCTCGCCCGGGACGAGCATCCAGTCGATGGTGGGGGGCTCGATCACCCGCGACACGCGCGACAACATCTGGGACCCGTCGCGGGGCTCGAAGCACACGCTCAGCTTCGACCTCTCCGGCGGCCCCGCCCAGGGCGACATCCACTTCCTGCGCCCCGGCCTCGAGGACGCCCACAACTGGACGCTCGGCACGATCGAGGACTATCCGCTCGTCCTCACGGTGGCGAACCGGCTCGGCTACATCACGCAGTTCGGGGAGACCAAGCAGGTGCCGGTCTTCGACCGCTTCTTCATCGGCGGCCAGGACACCCTGCGCGGCTACTCGGCCTCGGGCGAGGCCGGCTACCGCAACGGCGGGCGCCTCCGCGACGTGGCCAACGTGGAGCTCGGGTTCCCGCTGGCGCGCGAGCGCCGCAAGACGATCGTCAAGGTCGTCGGCTTCTACGACATCGGCGCGTCGTGGGACTCCCCGCGCACGGTGCGCCTCAAGGTCGGCAAGGACGAGCAGGACATCAAGACCAACGTGGGGCTGGGGATCCGCTTCGTGACCCCGGCCTTCCCCATCCGCCTCGACTGGGGCTACGGCTTCCAGCACCGCCCCGGCGAGGCGAACTACCAGATCAACTTCGGCATCGGGAACCTATTCTGATGAAAAAAACCAGCCTCGCCGTGATGACCGCCCTCCTCGCCGCCGCCGCCGCGGGAGCGATGGAGATCAGCCTCGAGGAGAACCGCGGCCAGCGCGGCTCCATCGGCACCGTGGACCTGCAGGCTGTGTTCCGTCGCTTCCCCGAGGTCCAGCGCGCCAAGCAGAGCTACGCGGAGGTCGTGCGCCAGGCCGAGGAGCAGGTCAACCTCAAGAAGGCCGAGCTCATCCGCCTGCGCGCCGACATCGCGGCGCTCAAGGCCGAGCGCGAGGCCGCCGCGCGCGCCCCGCTCTACGCCCCGCCGCCGGCGCCCTCCCCGGCGCCGGTCGCACCGGTCGCGCCGGAGCCGACGCCCGTCGCCCCCTCGACCGGCGCGGCCAACCCCGTCTCCGGCCTCCCCGGCATGGGGTCTCCCGAGCCGCTGCGCATCGCCATCCCCGGGATGCCCGAGGAGACGCTCGCCCCGGCGGCCCCCGTCGCGGCTTCGACGGCTTCCGCCGCGGCGCCCGCCGCGCCGGAGCCCCCAGCCGCCGAGCTGCAGGCCCGGGCCGAGGAGCAGCTGCGCAAGCGCGACGCCAAGGTCAAGGAGCTCGACGCCGCCGTCGCCGCCAAAGAGGCGGACCTGGCCGCCAAGCAGGCCTCGCTGACCTCGTACCAGACGCAGGTCGAGAAGGACTTGGTCGACATCGAGTCCCGACGCTCGGAGATGCTCCTGGGGCGCATCTACGCCGCGGTCAAGGAGACCGCCATCGAGAGCGGCGTCAGCGTCGTCATCGACAAGACCGCGGTCCTCTTCGGGCAGGGGTCGGCGGACCTGACCGACAAAGTCCTGAAGAAACTGGAGGGAACCTTGCCATGAGACTCTCGCTGGGACGCCTCGCCGAACTGACCGGCGCGCGCCTCGCGGGCGACGCAGACCTCGAGGTGACCGGCGCGGCCGGCCTGCTCGAGGCGGGCCCCGAGGACGTGTCGTTTCTGGAGAACCAAAAGTACGCGCACCACGTCGCCGCCTCGAAGGCCGCCGCGGTGTTCCTCCCCCCCGTCGCCGAGAAGACCCCCGGCGGCCCGGCCAACCGCCTGTACTTGGAACGCCCGCGCATGGGCTACACGAAGGTCCTGGAGCTGATCTACCAGGAGAAGTGGAAGCCCGAGCCGCCCATCCTGAGCCCCAAGGCCGACATCCACTTCGAGGCCAAGCTCGGCAAAGACGTCGCCGTGGGCCCCTTCACCGTCGTCAAGGGCCGCACGTTGGTCGGGGAGCGCACCCGCATCGGGGCCCAGTGCTACATCGGCTACAACGCGCGCATCGGCAAGGATTGCCTGCTCCACCCCGGCGCCCACGTCGGCGACTACTGCGAGGTCGGCGACCGGGTCATCCTCCAGCCGGGCGCCGTCATCGGCTCCGACGGCTACGGCTACGAGACCGACCCCAAGACCGGGGCCCACTATAAGGTCCCGCAGGTCGGCCGCGTGGTCCTCGAGGACGACGTCGAGATCGGCGCCAACGTCACCATCGACCGCGCGACCACCGGGGAGACCCGCATCGGCGCCGGGACCAAGGTGGACAATCTGGTGCAACTAGGCCACAACGTGACCACCGGGCGCAACTGCCTGATCATCTCGCAGGTCGGCGTGGCCGGCTCCACGAGGATCGGGCACCAGGTGGTCCTGGCCGGGCAGGCGGGCATCGCCGGCCACATCAGCATCGGGGACGGGGCGGTCGTCACCGCCCAGACGGGGGTGATGAGCGACGTTTCGCCCAAGGCCATCCTGTTCGGCTCGCCGGCGCGGCCGCACCGCGAGGCGATGAAGCTGCAGGCCCTCTTCAGCAAGCTCCCGGAGATGTACGAGGCGTTCAAGAAGTCGAAGGTCTGACGGAGGACGGATGAGACACGTAGGCGAAGCGCAGACGACGGTCGACTCGGAGGTCTCCCTCGAGGGGATCGGCCTGCACACCGGCAACCCTTCCAAGCTCACCTTCCGCCCCGCCCCGGCCAACGCCGGCATCCGCTTCTTCCGGCCCGACCTCCCGGGCTGCCCGATGATCCCGGCGCGCCTGGGCTTCGTGGTCGCCACCGTGCGCGGCACGAACATCGGCCTGGGAGACGCCAAGGTCCACACCGTCGAGCACGTGCTCTCGGCGCTGACCGGCCTCGGCGTCGACAACTGCGACATCTTGGTCACCGCCAACGAGCCCCCGGCGATGGACGGCTCGGCGATGCCCTTCTTCAAGGCGCTCCTCAAGGCCGGGCTCAAGCGCTACCCCGACCAGCCCAAGCGCTACCTGCACATCTCGGAGGAGGTCACCTACGAGGACCGCGGCTCCTCCTACCGCGCGGTGCCCTCCGAGCACTTCGAGGTGAAGGCGACGCTGCTCCACGACCATCCGCTGGTCCCCTCGCTCACCCAGGAGCTGCGCGTCGAGCCCGAGACGTACGTCTCGGAGCTGGCCTCGGCCCGCACGTTCTGCTTCGAGCACGAGGTCGCCTACCTCAAGTCCCAGGGCCTCGCCCAGGGCGGCAGCCTCGAGAACGCCGTCGTCATCGGCAAGGACAAGATCCACACGACCCCCGACGGCCTGCGCTTCCCCGACGAGTTCGTCCGCCACAAGATCCTGGACCTGATCGGCGACCTGACCCTCATCGGCCGCTCGCTCTTCAAGGTCCGCGTCGAGGCCGTCCGCCCCGGCCACGCCCACAACATCGAGTTCGCGAAGCTTTTGAACCAGGCCGCCGCCAAGATGCGCGGAAAGACCTCGGCTAAGTCGCGCTAGAGAGGCTCCCATGACCACCGAAACCCCCGCCGCCGTCCCGCAGACGCCCGTGCGCACCATCGACATCACGGGCATCATGAAGTGCATCCCGCACCGCTACCCCTTCCTGCTCGTCGACAAGGTCGACGTCCTCGAGGAGGGCAAGCTCGCCGTGGGCACCAAGTGCGTGACGATGAACGAGCACTTCTTCCAGGGCCACTTCCCCGGCCAGCCCATCATGCCCGGCGTCCTCATCGTCGAGGCGCTGGCCCAGACGGCCTGCGTGATGCTGATGTCCAAGGGCGGCTTCGAGAACAAGATCGCCTTCTTCTTGGGGATCGAGGAAGCCAAGTTCCGCAACGCCGTGACCCCCGGCACCGTGCTCTCGCTCAAGGTCGAGGTCTTGAAGCTCGGCGGCCGCGCCGGCCGCTTCTCGGGAACCGCGATGCTGGGCGACAAGATCGCCTGCGAGGCGACGATGTCCTTCGTGCTGGCCGACAAGAAGGCCTGATGCCCGGCGTCCATCCGAGCGCGGTCGTCCATCCGAGCGCGAAGATCGACCCCACGGCGACCGTGGGGCCCTTCGCGGTCGTGGGCGAGGACGTCGTCATCGGCGCGGACTGCTCCATCGGGGCGCACGCGCACGTCGAATTCACGCACATGGGAAAGGGCAACCGGCTCTTCCCGGGCTGCTTCGTCGGGGGCGCGCCGCAAGACCTCAAGTACGCCGGCGAGAAGACGCGCCTGGTGATGGGCGACAAGAACACCGTGCGCGAGTGCGTGACCTTGAACCGCGGCACCAACGCCTCCGGCGAGACGGTCATAGGATCCAACTGCCTGTTCATGGCCTACTGCCACGTCGCCCACGACTGCCGCATCGGCGACGGCGTGGTGATCGTCAACTCCGTGCAGCTGGCCGGCCACGTCGAGGTCGGCGACTACGCGGTGCTGGGCGGCTGCGCGGCCGCGCACCAGTTCGTGCGCATCGGCAAGTACTCGATGCTGGGCGGCGGGTCCATGGTCGGCAAGGACCTGCCCGCCTTCTGCGTGTGCCAGGGCGATCGCGCGACGCTGCGGGGCTTGAACCTCGTGGGCATGCGCCGCGCCGGTCTCTCGCGCGAGACCATCACGGCGATGAAGGAGGCCTACAAGGCGCTCTTCATGGCGGGGACGCCGCTCGAGGCGGCCTTGGCGGCCGTCAAAGGGAGCTCGGAGGTCACCGAGGTCTTGGAGATGGTGCAGTTCATCGAGCGCTCCCAGCGCGGCGTGATGCGCCCGGCGACGGGCGCGCTGGCCGAGGAAGAGGTCAGCCTCTGAAGCGGTTTTGGGCGCCGCGAACGGCGGGACGCCGCCTGGGCTTGGCCCTGGCGGCGGCTGCCTTTGCCTCGTTCGGCGGAGCCTGTCGCCAATCTGCGGAACCTCTGAAGTTGACGCTCAGTCTGGCGCAATCCCGCATTAAACCCCATGATGCCCTTTGGTATGTGCTCGAAATCAAGAACGTGGCGTCAAAGAAGATTTTTATCGGCGACAAGTTCTGGCACGACCAACGGGAGTTAGCTAGGAACCAGGAAGTCAAACTCGGCACATTTTTTGAAGTCCTCGGTCCCGATGGAAAGGAGCTGTCCGCCGACTTTGACGCCGTAGGTTGGCATGGGGAATTTGATTTCTGGGCCAATCCTCCATATAACGCACCCAAATTCATGGATGGAGGGGCCTGGCTGGAACCGGGTCAAAGAATGACGGCGTCGGCGTCGGTTGCCGCCGCAATCCGGGACCGGAATCTCTCTGATATGCGGCGCGGTCCCCCGGGAAACCAGAAAGAGTGGACGAAGGCGCTGAAATCGGAGCCTCTTGCCAAGACTTTCAAGGACGTCCCTGGCTGGGCCCGTCCTCCTGGTGAAAAGCCAAATTGGGTTTCGTCTCAAGCCAGAATTCTGACCGGGTTCGACTTCGTTGCCCCGGGAAAGTATCGGATTCGCGCGGTTTACGAACCGGTCAAAAAGGAATGGATTGAAAAGACCGGGAAGATGCATGGAACACTACCGGAAGGCACCAAGGTGTTTCGTTTCGAATCTCCCTGGGTTGAGTTCGAGGTCGTCTCATGACCGAACCCATCGGCCTCATCGCCGGCTCCGGCCGCTTCCCTGTCCTCTTCGCCGAAGAGGCGAAGCGCCAGGGCGCGCGCGTCGTCGCCGTCGCGCTCAAGGGCGTGACGGAC
>SCTT01000201.1 GCA_004322435.1 bacterium | reverse complement strand
GCTCTTCCGATCTGATCGCGCGCGCGCGCGGACGCTCCCGCGGGCCGGCCGCCGCGGGCGCGCCGCTCTTGGGCGTCGGGGGGGCCGCCGTCGTCGCCCGCGACCTGTCGGACCCTGACGCCGTGGCGGATGCGTTGCTAACAGCAGGACAGCTGGCGTCGTCGGGCCTCGCCGCGGAGATCCAAGCCCGCCTCGAGGACATGAAGTCGGGGATGGAGTTCGCACGGACCATCGAATGAGCGCAACGGAGACCCTATGACCGTCTCAGAGCAGACCACCGCCGCTCCGGCCGGGACCAAGAGGCTGTTGGACAAGGTCGCCATCGTCACCGGCGGCGCGTTGGGCATCGGCCGCGCCACCGCGGCGCTGATGGCGCGCGAAGGCGCGAAGGTCGTCATCGTGGACTTGAAGCAAGAGTCCTGCGACGAGGCCGCCGCCGCCATCGCCAAGGAGCACGGCGTCCAGACGCTGGGCGCCGCCGCCAACGTCGCCGACTGGGCCTCGGTCGAGGCCGCGACGAAGGCCGTCGTTGACAGATTCGGCAAAATTGATATTCTTGTCAACAACGCCGGGATCACGAAGGACAACCTCCTCATGCGCATGAGCGAGGCCGAATGGGACGCCGTCCTCGACGTGAACCTCAAAGGCGCGTTCTTTTTCACGAAGGCGGTCGTCCGTCCGATGCTGAAGGCCCACGCGGGCCGCATCATCAACATCGCGTCGGTGGTCGGGCAGGAGGGCAACCTCGGCCAGTCCAACTACGCGGCGTCCAAGGGCGGCCTCATCGCCTTCACCAAGGCCTGCGCCAAGGAGTTCGCCTCTCGGAACATCCTCGTCAACGCCATCGCCCCGGGCTTCATCCACACGAGGCTCACGGACGTGGTCAGCGAGGAGGCCAAGAGCCGGACGCTCTCCCGCATCCTGCTCGGGCGGATGGGCGAGCCCGAGGAGATCGCGAAGGTGATCCTCTTCCTGGCCTCGGACGACTCGTCGTACGTGACGGGCCAGTGCATCGGCGTCAACGGCGGGATGTATATTTAGACGGACGGACACGGCGGACCCAGGAGCGATGAACAATGGCTGACAACAACTACGAGGAACGGGTCAAGAAGATCATCGTCGAGCAGCTCGGGGTGGACGCGGCGGAAGTCACGCCGGCGGCCCACTTCGTCAACGACCTCGGCGCCGACTCCCTCGACACCGTCGAGCTCGTGATGGCTCTCGAAGAGGAGTTCGACACCGAGATCCCGGACGAGCAGGCCGAGAAGATCCAGACCGTCGGCCAGGCCATCGAATACATCAAGGCCCACGCGAAGAAGTGACCTAGGCGCTCCCCCGCCCGCGGCCCCCGCAGGGGGGCGCGGGCGGGGCGCGTCCCCGCCGATGTCTTCCCTCGAGGACCTCGTCGGCCACAAGTTCCGGGACCCCGCCCTCCTGACCGAGGCGTTGACTCACAAGTCCTACGCCTACGAGCAGGGGGCGCTCCGCCATAACGAGCGCCTCGAGTTCCTCGGGGACAGCGTCCTGGCCGCCGTCGTGGCCCACCGGCTCTTCCTCGACCATCCGGACGAGGACGAGGGACGGCTGTCCAAGCAGAAGGCGTCCTTGGTGTCCCGGCCGACGTTGGCCCGCTGGGCCGAGGGCTGCGAGCTAGGCCCCCACCTGAAGCTCGGCTCCGGCGAGGAGACGACCGGGGGCCGCGTCCGGCCCAGCATCCTCTCGAACGCGCTCGAGGCCGTCATCGGCGCGCTCTACCTGGACGGGGGCTACGAGGCCGCGCGCCGCTTCGTCGAGAAGCGGTTTCTCGACGCCAAGGGCGAGTTCGTCGAATCCGATTTCAAGAGCCGTCTCCAAGAGGTCGTGCAGAAGCGGCACAAGGTGCCGCCCGAATACCGGGTGGTCGAGACGACCGGCCCCGACCATGACAAGACCTTCTCGGTCACCGTCATCGTCGGCGCCAAGAGCCTCGGCGCCGGGTCCGGCAAGACCAAGAAGGAGGCGGAGCAGGACGCGGCGAAGGACGCCCTGCGCAAGCTGGCGCGCAGGACGGCCGCGAAGGAGTAGCGAGAGGTCCCTATGCCGCTTAAGATCGCCGTCTGCGTGAAGCGCACCCCGGCTTCGACGTCCGTCGCCATCGACGCCTCCGGCAAGGTCCAGACGAAGGGCCTGCCGCACGGCATCAACCCGTTCGACGAGTACGCCGTCGAGGAAGCCATACGCCTCAAGGAGAAGCTGGGCGGGACCGTGACGGTGGTCTCGGCCGGCGAGGCCGAGGCGGAGGAGGTCGTGCGCGCCGCGATCGCGCTCGGCTGCGACGACGGCGTCGTCCTCTGCGACCCCGCCTTCGCGGGCTCCGACGGCTCGGTGACCGCCTCCATCCTGGCCGCCGCCCTGCGCAAGGCCGGCGCCCAGCTCGTGCTCTTCGGCAAGGAGACCAACGACGGCGCCTCCGGCCAGATGCCGGCCTTCACCGGCGCCTGGCTCGACTGGCCGAGCGTGGTCAACGTCCGCAAGGTCGCCGCGGCCTCCGACGCCGAGCTCACGCTCGAGCGCCCGATGGAGGACGGGGTGGACACGCTGACGGTCAAGCTCCCCGCCGTCCTCTCCGTCACCAAGGAGATCAACGAGCCTCGCCTGCCCAGCCTCAAGGGAAAGATGGCCGCGAAGAAGGCCCCGGTCGCCAAGTGGTCGGCCGCGGACCTGGGGCTGGCCGCCGACAAGCTCGGCGCCGCCGGCTCGCCCACCGAGGTGCTCGCGATGGAGCCCGTGCCGTCCCGCCCCGGCGGCGTCGTCATCGCCGGAGCCACGCCCGAGGAGAAGGCCAAAGCCTTGGTCGAGAAGCTTAAAGAAGCGAAGTTCCTCTGAGGACACCATGAGCTACCAAGGCACCGGAGTCTGGGTCGTCGCCGAAGGCCGCAAGGGGGTGCTGCTCCCCTCCGCGTTCGAGCTCGTCACCGCCGCGAAGGCCCTGGCCGGCCAGCGGGGCGAGGGAGTCACGGTCATGGTCGTCGGCGCGGGCGCCGACGCCGCCGAGGCGCTGTCGGTGTGCGGCGTCGCGAAGGCCGTCGTCCTGAGCGGCCTTCCCGAGCTCGTCGACGACGCCGTCGCCGCCGCCCTGGCCTCCGCCGCGAAAGCGGCCAAGCCCCGGACCATCCTGCTGCCGGCCGACGTCTTCGGGCGCTCCGTCGCGCCGCGGCTGGCGGTCCTGCTGGGCTCGGGCCTGGCCTCGGACGCCACCGCCCTCGAGCTCGACGCCGAGAAGCGCCTCGTGGTGCGCCGCGCGGGCTTCGGCGGCAACGTCACGATCAAGGTGCTCGTGAAGTCTCCCGCCGGACCCGAGCTCGCGACCGTGCGCCCGCTCGCCTACCCCCGCGCCGGCACCAACGGCTCGAAGGGCGCGGTCGAGACCGCCGCGGCCGACGTCGCCGCCGCCGGCGGCAAGACGGCGTTCGTCTCCTTCGCTCCGGACACCTCCGGGGAGATCGACATCGGGGCGGCCGACAAGATCGTCTCGGGCGGGCGCGGCCTCGGCAACCCCGAGGGCTTCGCCATCGTCCGGGAGCTCGCCCACGCGCTGGGCGCCGCCGTCGGCGCCAGCCGCGCCGCGGTGGACTCGGGCTGGATCCCCTACAAGCACCAGGTCGGCATCACCGGACGGTCGGTGCGCCCGAAGCTCTACATCGCGCTCGGCATCTCCGGCCAGATCCAGCACATGGGCGGCATGAAGAGCTCGGACGTCATCGTCGCCGTGAACTCCGACCCCGACTGCCCGATGATGAAGGCCGCCAACTACGCGGTGCAGGGCGACCTCTACAAGGTGGTCCCCGCCCTCATCGCCGAGATCAAGAAGGCGCGCGGCGCCTGATGTCCGAAGAACACGCCCGCTGCTCCCGCGCCGGCCGGTCCTTGGCGGCGGGGGGGGTGAAGTCCGCCGTCCTCGGCAAGGACAAGCGCTACGCCCCCGACCGCTCCTTCGACACGCTCCACGTCCGGCTCGAGCTCTTCGTCGACCCGTCCCGCCGCACCCTCGAGGGGACCTGCTCGACCACGGTCAAGGCCATCAAGGACGGCGTGCGCCGCCTCGACTTCGACGCGGGCGGCATGACGGTGCTGGGAGCCTCGGCCGGGGGCAAGCGGGTGCGGTTCACCCTCAAGGGCGAGCGCCTCGAGGTGTTCCTGCCCAAGTCCCTCGCCGCGGGCGCCGATGCGGAGGTCTCGGTGCGCTACCGCGTGCGGGACCCCAAACGCGGCTTCCACTTCACCGGCCCGAGCAAGGAGACGCCCGACGCCCCGCGCCAGGGCTGGAGCCAGGGCCAGCCGGAAGACGCCCACTACTGGTTTCCCTGCCACGACTCGCCGCACGAGAAGGCCACCACCGAGATCCTCGCCCGCGTCCCCAAGGGCTACGTCGCGGTCTCTAACGGCGTCCTGCTCGCCCGCAAGTCCGAGGGGGCGCGCGACTCCTTCCACTGGCGGCTCGACCACCCGCATTCGCTCTACCTCGTGACCCTCTCGGTCGCCCGGTTCGCCGAAGTGGCCGACAAGTGGGAGGACGTCCCCGTCCTCTATTACTGCGAGAAAGGCCGCGAGGAGGACGCCAAGCGCGGCTTCTCCCAGACGAAGGCCGCCCTCGAGGTTTTCTCGAAGAAGTTCGGCGTGCGCTACCCCTACGAGCGCTACGCCCAGGTCGCGGTCTCCGAGTTCCCCGGCGGGATGGAGAACACGACGGCGACCACGCAGACCGACGCCTGCCTCTTGGACGCCGAGGCCGCGCTCGACACGGACCTCGACACCTTGGTCGCCCACGAGCTGGCCCACCAGTGGTTCGGCGACCTGTTGACCTGCCGCGACTGGTCGCACGCCTGGCTCAACGAGGGCTTCGCGACCTACAGCGAGTACGTCTTCCTCGAGGCCGTGAAGGGCAAAGACGAGGCCGACCGCGACTTCGAGCTGGCCCGGCGCTCCTACGTCGACGAGGACTCGGCCCGCTACCGCCGGCCCATCGTCTGCAACACCTACCGCCACCCCTGGGCGCTGTTCGACCGCCACCTCTACGAGAAGGGCGGCTGGGTCCTGCACATGCTCCGCCACGAGCTCGGCGACGCGCCGTTCTGGAAGTCCATCGCCCACTACCTGCGCCGCTTCCGCGACCAGTCCGTCGAGACGAACGACCTCATCGCCGCCGTCGAGCAGACGACCGGCCGCAACATGCGCAAGTTCTTCGACCAGTGGGTCTACGGGCAGGGCTATCCGACTATGGAGACGCGCTGGGCGCACAAGGCCGACGCCGGCAAGGTCGAGGTCCGCGTGCGCCAGACCGGCGACCTCTTCGAGGTGCCGCTGACCGTCCGGGTCACGGGGCCCGGCGGGCGTTGGAGCCGCGAGTTCACCGAGACGGTGAAGAACAAGGACCACGTCTTCACGTGGCGCGTCCCCGGCGAGCCGTCTTTCGTCGAGGTCGACCCCGAACACAAGCTGCTTAAGAAGCTCGAGGCCAAGCAGGCCGTGGCCCGCTGGCGCGACCAGCTGCGCCTGGCCAAGACCGCCCTCTCGCGGGCGCAGGCCGCCAACGCCCTCTCCAAGTGGGGGGACGCGGCGTCCATCAAGGCGCTCGAGACCGCCGCCCGCCGCGACCGGTTCTGGTACGTGTCGGCCGAGGCGGCCGCGGCGCTCGGGACTTTGCGCTCGGACGCCTCGCGCGCGGCCCTCGAACGGCTGTTGACGGTCAAGCACCCCAAGGTCCGCCGCGCTGTCGTCGCCGCGCTGGCCGGCTGGACCGACGCCCGGGCCGCCAAGTCCGTGCTCCGCTTGGCCCAGAAGGACCCGTCCATCCACGTCCGCGGCGAGTCGCTGCGAGCTCTGGGGCGGGCCAAGGACCCTGCGTACTACCCCGTGCTGCGGGCGGCCTTGAAGAAGCCCTCCTACTGGAACGTCGTGCGCTCCTCCGCGGTCCAGGCGCTGTCACTGACCCGAGACCCGGCGGTCCTGCCGGACCTGCTCAAGGCCGCCAAGGCGCCGACGCCCTTCCAGGTGCGGCTCAACGCCCTGCGGGCGCTGTCCACCTGGCACCAGTACGACGAATCGGTCATCCCGGTCATCGCCGGCTCGCTCTACTCCCAGGACGAAAGGGTCCAGATGACGGCCGTCTCCTGCCTGGGGGACACCGGGGACGCGCGGGCCATCCCGCACCTCGAGAAGCTCCGCGACGCCACGGTCGACACCCGCGTGAAGACCTACTGCGCCGAAGCCCTGTCCAAGCTCAAAGCCGAAAGCGACAAAACCTAAATCCGGTGTCAGTGTTTCGGAAGTTTCGGAAGTCGGGGATTTCCGAAAGTTCCGAAACACTGACACCTCTACTTAGTCAGTCGGGACGCACCGGCAAGC
>SCTT01000200.1 GCA_004322435.1 bacterium | reverse complement strand
CCCTCGCATCCCCCGGATGCCCCCCATCCTCAAGTCCATGGCCGCCCCACGGCGACGCCGGCGGCGTCGTCCTTGAGGAAGCTTCGGGGCCAGGCGCGCTCGGCGCCCGGACTAAGCCCAAAAAAGTTCGACCCACCTCCCACCGCTACGTCCGCTTCTGACGCACGGCCATGTTCCACTCCCCCCGATGTCCGACGCCCCACCCATCGACGCGGCCCCCATCGACGAGGCCTTGGGCGGCCTGAGCGAACTCGCCGCCTGCGACCTCAGGCTCGCCAAGCGGTTCTGCGCGCGCATCGAGGCCTGCGGCGACGAGGACGACGGCAAGGCCATGGACCTGGCCCGGTCCTACCAGCGGATGGCCCGGTCCTATCGCCAGACGCTGGTCGTCCAGGCCCGGTTGCGCCGCGAGCTGAAGGCCGAGGCCAAGGCCGACGAGGTCGAGGCCAAGGCCGCGCGCCAGGCGCGCACCTACAACCTCAAGGCCGCCATCCGCGCCGAGATCCGCCCGCGCATCTGGACCATGGAACGCGAGGAGGAACGCTGCGACGCGCTCGACAGCCTGCTCGACGACCTGATCGGCGACGCCGCCGCGCGCCTGGACTTCCTCGACCGCGCCCCCGAGGCGCACGTCGCCGCGATCCTGGCCGACCTCGACCTCGACGCCGACGCGCAGGACGACGAAGCCGCAGCGCAGACCCCCGATGACGATGAGGTCGAGGACGAGGACGAGGTCCCCGACGCCACGGACCCGCCCGGGACGACCCGGGCGGCCGCGCCGCCGGCCGACGACCACGCCAGCGCCGGCGACGCCGAGACGGCTTCGCCCGACCCGGACCCGCCGCCCCGACCGCCCGATCCGCCGCCCGAGCCCTACATCCCGCCCTGGGAGCGCCTGCGCCCCGGCCAGACCTTCCCCGGCGGCTCCGGCTGGTGATCCCAACGCATCGTCATCCCGCGACGTGTTCGCGGGACCCCTCTCTACGCTTGCGCGGCGGCGGCAGGGATGACGGCCGTTGGAGACGCGAGACCCCCGTCGCGCCCGCCGCCCCTCAGCCCTTGGCCGTCCACAGCTCACGCAGCCGCGTGGCGGCGAGCTTCGGCCGGCGGTCGCGGGTGAAGACGCCCTTCTGGTTGAGCGAGCCCACCCGCATGATGCTCTGGGCGGTCTTGAAGTCGGCGAAGGCCCAGGGATGGGCGCCGACGATATAGGGATGGCCGCGCAGGGTGCGCCAATAGGCTTCGATCAGCTGGGCCTGGTAGTCCTCGCTCCACATCTCCGGCGGATGGGCGTGGACGCCCGCGACGGCGTCGGCCCCGAACTCGGTGAAGAACATCGGCTTGTCGCCGTGACGGGCGCGCAGGGCCGTGATCTCCTTCTCGAGCTTGACGACGACCTCGTCGAGGTTCCCCGGCGCCGTGTACCAGCCGTTGTAGGAGTTGACGCAGATGACGTCGCCCTGCCCCACCCATTCCGCCGGGCCGCCCTGCACGCTGACGAGGGCGATCGGGCGCGTGCGGTCGAGGCTGCGGGCCCGAGCGAACAGGCGCTCGAAGAACCGGGTTCCTTTCTCCACGGCGTCGGGCGCGGCCGGCCCGGGGTCGCGGAAGGGCTTGAGGATCGGCTCGTTGGCCAGCGACCAGAGGATCACGCAGGGATGGTTCTTGTCCCGGTGCACCAGTTCGCCGAGCGCCTGCTCCAGCTGACGGTAGCGCGCCTCGATGACCGGCTGCGGATCGGAAAACGCCAGGCTGACCCCGGGCGTCTCGGCGATGACCAGGAACCCGTATTCGTCGGCGAGCATCATCGCCTCTTCGGAATAGGGATAGTGCGAGGTGCGGAAGCTGTTGCCGCCGATCCACCGGAGCAGTTCGAAGTCCCGCACCAACACGGGCAGGTCGAGGCCCTTGCCGTGCATCGGGAAGTCCTCGTGCTTGCCGAAGCCGGTGAGGAACACGGGCTTGCCGTTCACCCGGATCTCGCTGCCGCGCACCTCGACCGTGCGCACCCCCACCTTCAGCGGGTAGTCGTCGATCGGCGTCCCGCCGCCGCCCAGGCGCACGTTGAGCCGGTAAAGATGCGGGTCCTGCGGCGACCAGGCGCGCACCGCGGGCACGCGGATCTGGCCGGAGCCGGCGCCCCGCTTCACCTCGACCGGGACGGTGATGGGACTGGGGCCGCCGCTCAGGACCAGGACGGCGGCGCCCGACCAGCCGTCGTTGACCGCGAAGGCCACATCGACGATCCCCGCGGCGCCCGCGAAGCTGGTCGTCACCGTCACATCCTGAGATCGGAAGAGC
>SCTT01000199.1 GCA_004322435.1 bacterium | reverse complement strand
CTTGAACGTCGCATTTCCCAACTCGAAGCTGAGGTGGGTGAGGCGGCGCTACGCTCTGCTAAGGGGAAGGTCCTCGATGCATTAGGTGCACGCATGAGCCGCCTCTCTCAGGCCCTCGAAGTGGAATTTCCTCAGCATCAGATGCGCATCAATTTCGAGTCCCTTCTGGTCCAGGTTCAGTTCGGTTCCCAATGGGTGAGGCTCCAGGAGCTTGGGAGCGGGGCAAATTGGCTTGGCTATCATCTGGCAGGCGTGGTCGCACTCCATCAGTTCTTCATCGAACGCCTTGCTCCTGTGCCGCAGTTCCTCATGCTGGACCAACCTAGCCAGGTCTGGTTCCCTGCCGAGGTGGCAAAGGTTACAGGGCAAAGCGCTCCCGCAAAGGATGCGGATCTCGCAGCAGTAAAGCGCGTATACGAGTTCCTTATACAGGTGGCAAAGGGGCCAAACGCTCCTCAGATTATAGTGAGCGACCACGCTCGCCTTGAAGACCGTGCTTTTAAGTCCGCCACGATCGAGGACTGGCATGATAACGAGGGGCTTGTTCCGTCGTCCTGGCAACTGTGAGAGGTAACGAAACTGATTCGTTTCTTATGGCCAAGCTCTCAATCCTTATCGTAGAAGACGACCCTACCGCGCGCAGGCTTCTCGGGGCGCACCTGGACGGCCACTCCGTCGATTTCGCCCCGGACGCGGGCAGCGCCCGGCGGAAGCTCGAGGCCGGCGGCCAGGACATCTGCTTCATCGACCTGAACCTCGGCGAGCGCGACGAGGTCTCCGGGCTGAACCTCATCCCCCTGGCCGCGCGAAAGGGCATCTATTCCGTGGTCATGTCCGGCCAGGACTCCGACGCCGTGGTGGAGAAGGCCTACAGTCTGGGTTGCGACGACTTCTACGCCAAGGGCAACGAGCAGAGCAACGTGGGGACGGTCCTCACCCGCTACATGGCCAAGCGCCACAAGGCGGACAAGGACGGGGTGTTCGAGGACCGCTTCGTCACCCAGGACCCGGCCACCCAGGCCAGCATCGCCGAGGCGCTCAAGTACGCCGCCTCGGAGCTCCCCCTCCTGGTCCTGGGGCCCTCCGGCACGGGCAAGACCAGCGTGGCTCGGCTCCTCCACGACCACTCAGGCCGGAGCGGGGAGTTCGTCGCCATCAACTGCTCGGCCTTTACGGAGGACCTGCTGGAGGCCGAGCTTTTCGGCTTCCGGAAGGGCGCCTTCACCGGCGCCGCCGAGAGCCGCAAGGGGAAGCTGCTCCTAGCGGACGAGGGGACGCTCTTTTTGGATGAAATCGGCTCCATGAGCCTCAACATGCAGGCCAAGCTCCTTAAGGCCATCGAGGAACGCTCCTTCTACCCCCTGGGCTCAGACAAGCCCGAGACGTCCCGCTTCCGGGTCATCAGTGCCACCTTGGAGGACCTGCAGGGCCTGCTCAAGGCCGGCAAGCTCCGCTTCGACTTCTTCCAGCGCATCCACGGCCTGACCGTGGTCCTCAAGCCCCTGGCACAGCGCAAGGATGACGTCCTCCCCCTCATGTCCTTCTTCGCACGCGGCGGCCGGCGCATCTCCTTCGCTCCCGAGGCCAAGGACATGCTGCTGCGGCACGACTGGCCGGGCAACGTGCGCGAAGTCAGGAAGTTCGTGGAGCTGGTGGCGGCCGGCCAGGAGGGCCGCGTTTCGGCCGAAATGGTGGGCCGGCTCCTCCAGACCTTGGCCATCGAGGAGGGCCAGGGCATCGTCACGGAGGAGCAGTACCGATTCGCCCTGCAGCACGGCCTGCGCGAGGCCATGGCGCGTATCGTCGACGCGATGATTCAACGCAACCTAGCCGAGAACGGCGGGACCAAGGCCAGGGTGATGTCGGCGCTCAAAATCGACAACAGGCTCCTCTATAAGTCCCTGGCGAGGCAGTTCCGTGGCTGAGACCGATTCCTTGGTCCATGACGTAAACTCCGCCTGCTCCAACCTGCGCAGCGCCGCGGCGCTCCTCAGGGATGGCAAGCCGGAACACGCCCCCGGGCTGCTCAAAATCCTGGAGTCCGAGCACGCCAAGCTCGGGCGCGTCATCGCCGACTTCCTGGCCAAGCGGGGCGCGAAATGACGGAGGAAGCCGTGGACAAAAGGCCGGCCGGCTTTTCCCCCGAGGTCAGGCTCTTCGGAGGTCTGGCCCTGGCTTGGCTGGCCGGTTTCGCCTGGTTCCTGCTCGACCGCCAGCAGGCCGGCCGGCTCCTGCCGC
>SCTT01000198.1 GCA_004322435.1 bacterium | reverse complement strand
GAGAACCGGCTCAACCGCTGGGCGGAGGGAGCCGCGTGAGCGAGGGCCTCAAACACCTGCTGACGGCCCTGGGCGAGCGCTCCTCCTACGACGCGGTCAGCCAGTGCTCCCGTTGCGGCTACTGCGAGCAGGCGTGCCCGACCTACGTGGCGACCGGCCGCGAGTCGTTCTCCCCGCGCGGGCGCAACCAGCTGGTGCGGCTGATGCTCGAGGGGCGCCTGGACGACCCGCAGTCGGCCGCGGAGGCCCTGTCGACCTGCCTCCTCTGCGGCGCCTGCCAGACCGTCTGCCCCGCGCACGTGCCCACCCCGGACATCGTCCTCGAGGGCCGGCGGGCGCTGGGCCGCCCCGGCGCGCGCCTCGTGGACGCCGTCCAGCGCCTGATGCGCGAGCGCCCCGCCCTCTTCCGGACCTTGATGGGCTGGGGATTCCGCTTCAAACGCTGGGGCCTGGCCGGGCTGGCCGCCCGCTCGGGGCTCCTCGACCTCTTGGGCTTCGGCGTCTTGGCCAAGATGGCGGCCGACGTGGAAGAGGCGCCGAGGTCCACGGTGGACGAGCTCCTCGCCGGCCGCCCGGAGCTTGGGCCCGCCGCAAACGCCGCCTGGGGCTACTTCGCCCCCTGCGGCCCGCGCTGGCTGCTGCCGCGCGTGGGTGAGGCCACCGTGGAGGTGCTCGGGGCCCTGCACGGGAAGGGCGCCGCCCTGGCCAACCCCTGCTGCGGCCTGCTCTCCTTCAACTACGGCTCCTTGGACGAGGCCCGGGCGTCCGCGCGCGCCGTCATCGAGCGCGCGGAAGCGGCCGGCCTCCCGGCCGGGGCCCCCGTGGTCGGCGACTGCTCCTCCTGCGTGTCATTCCTCAAGTCCTACCCCCAGCTCTTCTTGGGGGACCCGGCTTGGAAGGCCCGCGCCGAGGCGTTCGCCGCAAGGGTCAAGGACGTGGTCGAACTGCTGCCCGCCGCCGGGGTCCCGAAGGACCCCGGCGTAAACGCCCTGGTTATCCACGACGCCTGCCGCCTGCGCCACGGACAGGGCTGCGCCGATGCGCCGCGGGCGGCCCTCAAGGCCGTGGCCGGCGGGACGCTCAAGACACTGACGAAGCCCGAGCACTGCTGCGGGGGCGCGGGGGCCTTCGCGTTCGTCCACGGGGAGCTCTCGGAGGAGCTCCTCAAGGCCAAGGTCGCCGACATCGCCGACGCCCAGGCCCGCGTCGTCGCCGCGGCCTCGACTTCCTGCCTCGTCCAGCTTGAACGCGGATTGAACAAGTATTACTCTAGCTGTAGGGTGGCGCATCCGACGGAGCTGGTCGCCGAGTCGTTAAGGCGGCGGAAACCCGACGGAGCGCCGGGGAACGATGGGTAGACGCCAAGACTTGGAACGCCGCCAGATGCTGCTCGCCCGCTTCGGGCGCCGCATCGCCTCCGAGACGCGCATCGACTCCCTCCTCACCATCATCGCCGAGGAGGTCCGCCACATCCTCTATGCCGACCGCTGCTCGGTGTTCCTCATCGAGGCCGAGAAGCACGAGCTCTGGACCAAGGTCGCCCTGGGCGTGGGCGAGAAGGTGCTGCGCATCCCCATCGGCCAGGGCATCGCGGGCTTTGTGGCGAAGACCGGCTCCGCCGTCAACATCCGCGACGCCTACCGGGACACGCGCTTCACCCAGGACTTCGACCGCATCACCGGCTACCAGACGAAGACGGTGCTCGCCGTCCCCCTGAAGGACCGCGAGGGCAAGGCCTTGGGCGTGTTCGAGGTCTTGAACAAGTCGAAGGGCGCCTTCAACGAGGAAGACGAGGGCTTCCTGCGCATCTTGGCGACCATCGCCGCCAGCGCCATCGAGAACGCCAAGCTCTACGACAACCTGAGGAAGTCCCACCTCGAGACCATCTACCGCATGGCCATGGTCGCGGAATACCGCGACCAGCAGGACACGGCCTCGCACCTCCGGCGCATCTCGAAGTACACGGGCCTCGTGGCCGCGGAGCTGGGGCTCCCCTTGGACCTGGTGGAAGACCTGCGCTACGCCTCGCCGCTCCACGACATCGGCAAGGTCGCCATCCCCGACTCCATCCTGCTCAAGCCCGGCAAGCTCACGCCCGACGAGTACGAGGAGATGAAGAAGCACCCCGTCTACGGCGGCCGGATGCTCGAGAACGCGGAGTCGCGCCTCTTGAAGCTGGCCCGCAACATCGCCCTCTCGCACCACGAGCACTGGGACGGCACCGGCTACCCTTACGGCCTCAAGGGCGAGGAGATCCCCATCGAGGCGCGCATCGTCTCGGTGGTGGACGTCTACGACGCGCTGACGACCCGCCGCGTCTACAAGGGCGCGTGGTCGGTCGACGACACGATGCGCTACATGAACGAGCAGTCCGGGCGCCTCTTCGACCCCAAGTGCATCGAGGCCTTCGTCAAGTGCCGCCCCATGGTGGAGGACCTCATGAAAGAGGAATCCCACATGTCCGGCGAGTCCGCCTACCACGCCTAACTACAAATAGGGGACAGTCCCCTATTTGTAGTTCCCCCTCTCAGCCCCCCTTTCCCCTCCCCGGGGGCCGTTTGCTACAATCGTCTGGAACCGCGGGCGTGGTTCAATGGTAGAACGCTACGTTGCCAACGTAGAGACGGGAGTTCGATTCTCCTCGCCCGCTCCACTTAAAGACCGGAAGCCCGGCGCGTTTTGAGCGCCGGGCTTCCGCTTTCCCCTGACGTCGGCCGGGCGCTACTTCACGACGCCGTACACGCCCCCGTCGCCCGCGGGGGAGGCGAGGACGCGGGAGAAGATCCCCCAGCCGTTGCCGGCGGGTTTGCCTTGGACGGCCCAGTTCCCGCTCGGGTCGTGCCGGTAGAACTTGAGGTTCCCGGCCGCGTCGACGATGTAGAGCCGCCCCTGGCCCGCGGAGACGACGACGGGCAGGTTCCAATCCGTGCCGATCTTCTGCCCCGACGGGCCCCAGTTGCTCCCGGAGGCGTCGTGCTTGTAATAGAGCAGGTCGCCGGACGCGGTCACCCCATAGAGGACGCCGTCCCCGCCGGCGACGACCCTGGCGAAGCCGCCCCAGCCCGTGCCGATCCGCTTCGTCGACAGGTTCGTCCCGTTCGCGTCGAACTGGTAGAGAATCAGGTCCCCGCCCTTGGTGACGGCGTAAATCCGGCCGTCGCCGCCCGACACGACGGTCGAGAACTGGTCCCACCCGTTGCCGGACTTTTGGCCGGTCTTGAGCCAGTTGCCCGCCGAATCATGCTTGTAATAGAGCAGGTCGCCGGCGGCCGTCACCGTGTAGAGCACGCCCTGCCCGCCCGGGAGGACGTTCGGCAGATCCCAGCCCGTGCCGATGGTCTGGCCGCCGTAGGTGGCGGCGCCCTCCGGGCTGAAGCGGTAGTAGGTCAGGGAACCTGGCTTGCGGCTAAAGCCCCCCGGGGGCGGCAGGCTGACGGCCGCCTTGGCCTGCCCCTTCGCGGCGCCGCCCTGCTCCGAGACGCGGCGGCAGGCCGCGGAGGCCGTGATCTTCTCCGAGAGCTCGTTGGCGTCGTTGGCCTTGGACAGGACGTCGTCGGCCTTGAGGATGAGCTTGAGGATGGCCTTGGGCCCTTCTTCGGCCTCGGCGACCTCCTCGCCCAGCGCCATCATGGCGAGCGTGAAGGCGATTTCCCCCTCGAGCCGGCATAGCTTCATCGGGTCGATGCGCCCCGGGGAGACCGCGCCGATGGAGTCGACGGCGCACTGGACGGCGTCGGGGGCGTCGCGGCCGACGGCGAGGAGGACCGAACAGGCGGCGCGGACGTCCCCCGGCGGGAGCTTGGCGCAGGGGTCGCGGTCCCACTCGAGGCCGGTCTTGCGGATCATCTCGGTCAGGCCCGAGACCTGGCCGGGGATCTTGGTGACCTCGCAGGAGAACCCGGCCGACATCTGCTTGCCGCACTCGCCTTCCGCATCGAGGTAGCGGTTGCCCGTGTTCACCTTCGGAATCGCGGTGAACGCGGCCTCGCAGGCGGCGTAGCCCTTCTCCGAGACGCCCTTGGTCCAGTCGCCGATGGCCCCGAGGAAGGCCGACTCGCCCTGGCGCAGGGGGACGCAGCGGCCCTCGACCTCTTTGAGGCCGGCGTCGCAGGAGGGGAGGCGCTCGCCCAACGTGCAGGCGCGGCCGTCTTTATAGCCGCAGTCGCCCTTGGTCCAGCAGGCCCCGCCATACTCGATGTTGCCCGCCGCGCAGGAGCTCTGGGCCGTGCACGCGGCGCCTTCGGCCACGGGATTGGCGTTGCGGTTGTAGCCCGAAGGGCAGGTCCAGCACTCGCCGCCGTTGCGCGGGTCCCAGAACTCGCCGGCCCCGCAATGGGAGTTCTTGACGAAGCGCGCCCCCTTCGTCTGCTCGGGCACGGCGCGCGTACAGGCGTCGGAGGCCGTGACGGGCGCGGCGCTGCGGTTCCAGCCGCCGCAGCTCCAGCACTCGCCCCAGTTGCGCGGGTCGTAGAAGGACCCCCGCGAGCAGTCGAACCCTCTGGGCTTTCCGGTGTAGTCCGCATGCGCCTTCTCCGTGTAGCCGGCCTGCGAGCAGGCCGCGGGGGAGGTCACGGCGTTCAAGGTGCGCGCCCAGCCGTCGCAGCTCCAGCATTCGCCGCCGTTGCGCGGGTCGTTGAAGGTGCCGGCGTCGCAGTGGGTGTTGTGCTGGAACACGGCGGCGGCCGTGGTGCAGGGCGCCTGGCCGTTGCCGCCGCAGGCTTCGGCGGCGGGCGCGAAGGCGAGGAGAACGGCGAGGAGGAGGGGCGTTTTCATGGCCCGGAGGATATCAAAAGATGGCGGGCCGCATGACAACGGTCAGTTCTAGACATTTTGGGAGCAGCAAACACCGGCGCACTCCCTTGACACTCCCGACAGACCGCCCTAGACTCGGGGCATGAGGCGGCTCCTTCCGCTCCTCTTGGCCCTCTCCGCCGCCGCGGCGCCTCCCCCCCTGCCCGCCCCGCCGGCCGAATTCACCGCGGCCGACCAGGAGATCGACGCCCTCCAAGAGCGCATGACCTCCGTGCGCCAACAGGCCGAGCCCCTCTTAGACGAGCTCGCGAAGTTCGCGGTGCGCTACGTCGACCCGGCGGGCTTCGCGCTGGCGACCCAGGAGCGCGTTCCGCTGCGCGACAAGCTCAAGGCGATGACCGACGAGCTCGCGGCCGGCCAGC
>SCTT01000022.1 GCA_004322435.1 bacterium | reverse complement strand
ACGGCGGATATCGGGAATTCAGGACGGTCCCTTCCAAGGCGGAATGGTGACACATTCTTGTTTCGTGGAAGACCGGACTTCATGAAACGACGTCGGTTGGATTTGTCGGGTACTCTCGCTCCGCCGTTCACGGAAGGGAGGTTCGAGAATCGCAGCCGTAAGCGATTCTCGAACCCACGCGCCCGAAGCGCGTAAATTACGCCTTTGCCGTCATTGCCCGACGCGCCATTTGTTCTCCCACACCCAGCGCCAGTAGTCGGCGCGGGCCAGGCGGGAGGCGGCGGCCTCGTCGACGACGAGGTGCGCGCGCGGGTGGAGCTGGAGGGCGGAGCCGGGGGTCTCGGAGGTCAGGGGCCCCTCGGCGATGCGGCGCACCGCCTCGGCCTTCGCCTCGCCCGTGGCGATCATCAGGAGGACCCGGGCCTCGAGGATGGTGCCGATGCCCATCGTGATGGAGAAGCGCGGCGTGCCCGGGCCGTAATCGGCCAAGGTCTCGCGGTCCAAGGTCTTCGGCCGCGTGCGGGAGCCCAGCGAGGAGCCCGGCTCGTTGAAGCCGATGTGGCCGTTGCGGCCGAGGCCCAGGATCTGGAGGTCGATGCCGCCGGCCTCCTTGATGGCCGCCTCGTAGTCGGCGGCCTCGCGCTCCAGGTCCTTGGCGTCGCCGCGCAGCAGGCGCACGCGCTCCTCGTGGACGCCCAGGCCGTCGAGCAGGTTCTCGCGCAGGAAGCGCCGGAAGCTGTTGGGGGCGTCGGGGCCCAAACCCACGAGCTCGTCTAAGTTGAAGAAGTGGGTGCCCGAGAAGTCGAGCCCCGAGGCGCGCATCTTGCCGTAGAGCGCCAAAGGCGTCTTCCCGGTCGCCAGGCCCAGCACCGGGTCGGGCTTGCGGTCGTAGAGGCGGCGCACGAAGTCGAGCGCGGTCTCCGCCGCGCCCGCGGCGTCCGGCCGGATGATCACTTCCACCGCGTCCCCCCCACCCAGGCGGCGCGCACCGCGCCGTCGGGTCCCACCAGAGCCAGGTCGGCCGGCGCGCCGGGCGAGAGCACGCCCAGCCCGCCGCCCAAAAGCCGCCCGGGCGTCTCCGAGCCCAGGCGCCAGGCCGAGGCCAGCGGCAGGCGCAGCTCGCGCGCGAGGTTCGCGACGCACCAGCGCAGCGAGCGCACCGCCCCGCCGAGCGGGCCGCCGCGGACGCGGAAGCGGCCGCCCGAGAGCGTGTAGTCGGTGCCGTCGGCGTTGTAGCGGCCGGACCTCAGCCCCAGCGCGAAGACCGCGTCGCTGACGAGGAAGAGCCCGTCGGGTCCCTTCGCGCGCAGCGCGAGGGCGGCCGCGCGCGGGCCCACGTGGTTGCCGTCGAAGATGAGCCCGCAGGCGAGCCGGTCGTCGGTGAGGGCCGCGCCCGCGGCGCCCTCCTCGCGGTGATGGAAGGGCGCCATCGCGTTGAAGAGATGCGTCACCAGTCGCGCTCCGGCCGCCGCGGCTCGCGAGAACTCGGCCGCGCCGGCGTCCGAGTGTCCCAGCGAGACGAGGACGCCGCGCCGCCGCGCGGCGGCGATGACGGCCCCGGCTCCCGGGAGCTCCGGCGCCAAGGTCAGCACGCGCAAAAGGCCCTGCGAGGCGGCCCACAGGCGCTCGAACTCGCGGACCGAGGGCCGCCGGAGGTTGGCCGCCCGGTGGGCACCGCGCCGCGCCGCGGAGAGGAAGGGGCCCTCGACGTGGACGCCCGCGACGCGCGCGCCGCGGCCCGACCGCGCCGCCTCGGCCAGGCGCCCGAGCGCCGCTTCAAGCTTGGGCAAGGGCAGAGAGATCAAAGTCGGCAGGAAGGCCGTCACGCCCTCGGCTGCGAGACGCTCGGCGGCCCGGACCACTTCGGCCGGAGCGGCCTCCGAGAAGTTCGCGCCGTAGGCGCCGTTGATCTGCAGGTCCACGAGGC
>SCTT01000197.1 GCA_004322435.1 bacterium | reverse complement strand
GAAGGCGGCCTTCAGCGGCCGCGAGGCGCGGTGCGCGCCGCCCTCGGCGCAGCAGGCCTCACCCAAGGGCTTTCTGCCGGGCCGCCTCGTAGAGGAGGACGCTCGCCGCGCAGGAGGCGTTCAAACTGTCGACGCCCGCCTCCGCCTGGGGGATGGAGACCACCTCGTCGCAGTAGGAGCGCACCAGCGCCCGCATCCCGGAACCCTCCGAACCGATGACTAGGACCATCGGGTGGTTGAGCTTGGTCTCCCAAGCGGGCGCGCCGTCGGCGGCGGCCCCGTAGACCCAGAACCCTTCCTCTTTGAGCTTGAGGATGGTCTGCGCGAGGTTCCCCACCGCGTAGGTGGGGATCTTCTGGATGGCCCCGGCCGAGGCCTGGAGCACGGTCTGCGTGATGGGCGCCGTACGGCGCTCGGGGGTGATGATGGCCGCGGCCCCGAGGCAGACCGCGCTGCGGGCGATGGCCCCGAAGTTGTGCGGGTCCTGGATCTCGTCTAAGGCCACGATCAGGCAGCCCTTCTTGTCCGCCGCCGACAGGCCCGCGAGGAACTCGCCGAAGCCGCCGACGTTCTTCTCGAAGACCTGGGCGGCCACGCCCTGGTGGGCGGCCCCGCCGGCCACGCGCTCGAGGCCGCCGCGGGCGACGAAGCTGACGCGGGCGCCGGCACGGTGGGCCTTCTCGACGACGTCCTTATGGCGCTCGCGGTCGCCCTCGAAGACGAGGACCTGGAGGACCTTGCGGGTCGGGGCCTCGAGCGACTCGAGGACGACGTGGCGGCCGACGATCCAGTGGGGTTTTCCGCTCATGCGGGCATTCTAGTAAATGGCGCGCGGCGCGGCCGGGGACGTCGCGAAGAAGTCGCGCGCGCGCGGCCCGCACGCGGCCCACGGGTCCTATCCTGGGAGGATGCCCTCAGTAGCCCGGAGCCGGCTCTTCGACCAGCCGGAAGCCGTAGCCTCGGACCGTCTCGAGCCGCCCCCCCACGTGCCCCAACCTGCGCCGCAGGCGCTGCACCGCCGTCTCGACCGCACGCGAGGTGGGCACCGCCGCATGGCCCCAGACGCGCTCGCAGAGGAAATCCCGCGTCAGCACCCGCCCCGGCCGTTCAAGGAACGTCCGGAGCAGCTCGAACTCCGTCGGCCAGAGGACGACCGGGAGCCCGTCCACCCAGCATTCATGGCGGTCCGGGTCGAGGCGGATCGCGCCGGAGGCGAGCGGAGTGGCGCCGCCGAAGGCGCGCCGCGCCAAGGCCCGGGCGCGCGCGGCCAGTTCGGCCGGGTGGAAGGGCTTGGGCAGGTAGTCGTCCGCCCCGCCGCGGAGGCCGACCACGCGCTCCTCGACGCGGACCCGCCCGCTGACGACCAGCACCGGCACGAACCGCGTCGCCTCCTTCGCCCGCAGGCTGCGGCAGAGCTCCAAGCCGTCGCCGTCCGGAAGGCCGCGGTCGAGCACCACGAGGTCCGGAGCCGGGCCGTCGAGGGCCCGCCGCGCCCCGTCCAAGGACGAGACGGCCTCCACGCGGAACCCCTCCGCCTCGAGGAGTTCGGCCAGAAGGCCGCGCACGGAGGCCTCGTCTTCGACGACCAAAGCGGCGGGGCGGCGGTCCATGCCCCTAGGATGCCTGCCGGGCCTGCTTTGCGCTTGGGCGAAATGTGGTTAAAATGTGAAGGAGGTTCCAAACGATGCCGCGACTCTTGATCATCGAGGACGACCCCCGCATCGTCGAGGCCGTCGAGAAGGCGCTCTCCCTCGAGTCGGGCTTCGTGCTCCGCGCCGTCTCCGACCCGCAGAAGGCCCTCCCCGCGGCCCTCGACTTCCGCCCGGACCTGGTCCTGCTCGACGTCAAGCTCCCGGGCGGCGACGGCCGCCAGGTCATCCGCCTGCTCAAGTCGAACGCCGCCACGGCGGCGACGCCCGTCATCTTCTTGACGGGCATGGCCAGCGAAGGGGACAAGGTGCTCGGCCTCAACCTCGGGGCCGACGACTACGTGGTCAAGCCCTTCGGGGCGCTCGAGCTCCTCGCCCGCATCCGGGCCGTGCTCCGCCGTGCCCGACCCGAGACCGACGGCGGAGCGGCGCTCAAGGCCGGGCCGCTCGTGCTCGACCCCTCGTGCCGCGGAGCCAAGCTCGGCGGGGCGCCCCTGACCCTGCAGCCCAAGGAGTTCGAGGTGCTCTATCTGCTGGCCAAGAACTCCGGCCGGACGCTCGCGCGCTCCTTCCTCATCGAGAACTCCTCCTCGTACGGCCTCGAGGTCGCGACCCGCAGCCTCGACACCCACATCAAGAACATCCGCAAGAAGCTCGGCAAGCACGCCGGCTGGGTGCAGACGGTCCACAAGATGGGCTACCGCTTCAGCCAGGACGCCCCGCCCCGGGGCGGTTAGCGCGGGGATGAACCACGATAGGCGCTGGACCTATTTCGTCTTCCAGGGCCTGCTGACCGTCATCATCCTCCTTTTCTTCTTCTACCACCGCGAAGGCGTGTCGGCGTGGGCGGCCAAGTTCTCGACGTTGTCGGCGGCTTTCATCCTCTCGTTGTGGGGCCTCCGGCGGGTCGACTCGGGGCGGCTGACCGGCCTCTCGGTCCAAGGCGGCATCTTCGTCTTCGATTCCGTGCTGGCCTCGCTGGCCCTGCTGTGGACCCAGGAGCCCCGCTCCGAGATCTACCTCACCTACTTCCTGATCATCTTCGGCACCGCCCTGACCCGGAGCCTGCGCCAGAGCTTCCTGATCGCGCTCGTCGCCTCCGCCGCCTATGTGACGACGTCCTGGGACCCCGGGCTCGGCGCCGTCCAGGAGTCGAGCTTCTGGCTGCGGCTGGTGTATCTGTGGGTGATGGCCTGCTTCGCGGCCGTGCTGTCCTTGGACGCCCGCCGCGAGACCGAGTCCCGCGAGCTCTCCCACCAAGCCAGCCTGCGCGCGATGGAGCAGCTGGCCGCGCTCGGGCGCCTCTCCGGGGAGGTGGCCCACGGCATCAAGGGCCCGCTGACCACCATCCTCGTCAACGCCGACATCCTGCTCCAGAAGCACGGCCGCGTGCCGGGCGTCGCCTCCGAGCTCAAGCAGATCCAAGACGAGGTCGGGCGCTGCCGGACGGTCCTGCAGAACCTCCTCGAGCTCGGCCGCATCGAGGAGATGGATTACGACCTCTTCGACCTGCGCGACCCCGTCCGATCGGCGCTCGAGAAGATGGCGACCCGCCTCAAGCGGCGGAGGGTCCGGGTCTCGAAGCGGGGCTTCGAGGACCCCGCGCCCGTCATCGGCGACCCCTCCCTCCTTTATGAGGCCGTCTACGAGGTCTTGCAGAACGCCGAGCAGGCCGCCCGGACGGGCGGCCGCGTGGACGTGCGCCTGCGCTCCGTCTCGAAGCGCGCCTGGTGGGACTCGGACGCGGGGACGCCGCGCCCCCACATCGAACTGACCGTCGCCGACGACGGCTCAGGGATGGACGGGGCCACCCTCGCCCGGGCCTTCGACCCCTTCTTCACCACCAAGAGGAAGGAGGGCTCCGGCCTCGGGTTGTCGTCGGCCCTGCGCATCCTCCACAAGCACAGCGGGAACCTCGAGGCCTCCAGCGAAGGCTCGGGCCGCGGGTCCCGCTTCACGTTCTCCTTGCCGCGCTTCCAGCGCGTCGACGCCTGAGCGCGCTTCACAACTCGCCCACACGGCGTCCAGGCTAACCACAGCCCGCCGGCGCATAGTAGTCGCATGGACGCGGCGCGGCGGAGGTCCCGGGCGGGCTACATCATCCTCGAGACCGTCATCGCCATCGTCATCATGTCCGTGGTCGGGCTGTCGCTCTTGGCGATGCTCCATAGCTCGATGGGGGCCGTCGTCAAGGCCCGCGAGCAGACCTCCTGCGGCCGCGCGCTCCAGACCGGCTTCAGCCGCCTTAAGAACATCGACTTCTACGCGCTCTTCGCCTCGGACTCGGCCTCCGCCAACCACGGGCTGTGGGCGGGCTACGGCTACAAGACGGCCCTCGACGGCCTGCAGACGACCCTGACGGCAGCGCGCTTCGACCGCTTCAAGGTGCTGGTGACCTTCATGCGCCGCGACTCCTCGGATTCGAACGCCGACGGCCTCACTTCGGACCTGGTCGAGTTCCGCGACGCCGACGCCGACCGCATCGACGACTACGACCCCGCCGTCCGCTACCTGGACCAGAACGCGGACGGGGACACCTATGACACGTACTCCTCCGGAGGCCGCACCGTCGCCGAGCAGCCCGACACGCACATCAAGCAGGTGACCCTGCAGGTCTACCGGAGGGGCCGCCTGGTCTGCTCCCAGACCGAGCTGATCTCCTTGGAGCAGCTCTCGGGCGACATCAACCCGTCGAGCGAGGCCGTGCTGACGCTCCTCGTCTCGACGCCCTCCAACGCCTCCTACCTCTATAGCGCCAACACCGCGCCCTTGGCGGCGGCGCAGGCGCTGGCCATCTCCTCGGGCCTGCCGACCGAGCCCGCGCGCTACCGCGCGGACGCCGGCTCGGCCCTGACCGTCTCGGGC
>SCTT01000196.1 GCA_004322435.1 bacterium | reverse complement strand
GGCATGGTCTGGGCGAAGAAGGCCATCGAGGCCTTCGCGCGCGGCGTGCAGCGCTCGCGGGGCCGGCTCGAGAGCGGCGTCCGGGTCGCCAAGGTGCTGCGCGACAAGGGGCGCGTCACCGCGCTCAAGGACTCGAAGGGCGGGTTCTGGCGCGCGGAGCACTTCGTGTTCTGCTCGGGCGCCTGGACCCGCGAGGTCCTGGCCGACTACGGCATCCCGGTCACGATCACCCGCCAGGAGTGCCTCTACCTGCGCCCGCCGCGCAACCAGGGCCGCTACCGCCCCACGCATTTCCCGGTCTTCTCGTTCGGCGCCAAGGGCGTGCACGGGTTCCCCGTCCACGTGCACGGGTTCCTCAAGGTCGGCTTCCACCGCCCCGGCGCGGTCAGCCGGGCCCCGGCGATCCCGCTCGTGCCCGACCGCAAGTTCGAGCCGGCCGCGCGCCGGTTCCTCAAGGAGTTCGTCCCCGACCTGGCGGACTTCACCGAGATGGAGGGGCGCGCCCACTACTACACGCGCACGGCCGACGGAGACTTCCTGCTGGACCGCCTGCCCGGCGTCGAGAACGCCTGGCTGGCCGCCGCCTTCGCCGGCGACGGCCCGATGTTCGCCCCGCTGGTGGGACAGACCCTGTCCCAGCTCGTCAGCGGGGAGAAGCCGGCCGTGAACCTCCACCGCTTCCGGGTGGACCGGCTCCGGCTCAAGATAAAACGCTAGTGCGGGTCCCCGGTCTGACCGACGGCGACCATCCCGGACCAGGTCCCGCCCCACGCAGCCTCGGCCAGGGCGCGCCAGGGGGCGAACGCCGCGCCGAGCGCGGTCGCGGCGCGGTCCAAAAGGCCCGTCGGGACGGGGGCCGCGGGGAGCTCCGGGACGCGCAGGCGGGCCTCGCCCGCCGGAGCAGCCTTGCCCTTGCGGGGAAACCAGGTGCGCCGCGGCCCGGCGACGGAGGCGGGGACCGCGTCGCCCGCGCCGACGGCGTCGTCGGCGGCGTCGAAGGCGACGTCGAGCGCCGCGCGGCGGCCCTCGGCGGTGGGGTTCTCGCGCACGCTCAGCATGGCCAGCGCCGCGTGGCGCAGCGCGCCCGCCCGGGCGGGGACGGCCGTGGCGGCCAAGAGCGCGGCCAAGAGCAGCCTCATGCGGGCAGGATAACCCGGGAGCCGGGACGCACGAAGGGCCAAGGGGCCCGGGCCGGAGGCGGCGCTCGTCCCATGGCCGTGTGGGTCCTTGGCCTCCTCCTCTGGGCCTGCGTCCCGGCGCGCGCCGAGAAGGTCGCCTTCAAGGCCGCCGACGGCGTGGCCCTCGCGGCCGAGTGGCGCGCGCCCCGGCGCGGCCAGCCGGTCTTCGTCCTGCTCCACGGCCTGGGCGCCGGACGCGGCGAGTGGCGCACGTTCCAGGCGCGCGCGGCGGCCGCCGGCTGGGGCACGCTCGCCGTCGACATGCGCGGCCACGGCGAGTCGGGCGGCCCGCGCTACGACACCTTCCGCACCCCGGCCGCTTGGCTGGCCCTCGAGGCCGACGCGCGCGCGGCGATGGATTGGCTCGCCAAGTCGCGCCACGTGGCCCCCGAGCGGGTCGCGCTGGCCGGGGCGAGCCTGGGGGCCAACATCGCGGCCCGGACCGCCGTCGACGAGCCGCGCTCGCCGCTCTTGGTGCTCCTCTCGCCCGGCTGGAGCTACCAGGGGGTGACGTTGCCGGACGCGGTCGCCGCCTGCGGGCGGCCCATCGTCTTCGCAGCCGCCGCGGAGGACGCCTACGCCTTCAAGTCGGCCCAGGAGGCGCTGCGCCTCGCCAAGCGTCCCGAGAGCGTCTTCCTGCGCGCGGCCCATGGGCACGGCGTCGGGATGCTCGACGGGGACGCGAACAAGGCCTTCGCCGACGACCTGTTCCGGCGCCTGGCGGAGCTTTTGACCCCGCCTTCACCAGGGAAGTAGCTTCCTCTGATTCCCTCTCCCCCGTTGGGGAGAGGGCAAGGGTGAGGGCGGAATCACCCTCACCCCATCCCTCTCCCGCAAAGCGGGAGAGGGGGGGAGGAAGGGCTAGGAAGCCCGGGCGCCGCCCTTCTTCGGGCTCGGGCGCCCGGCGAGAAAGGTCCGCATCTCCTTGAGGTAGCCCACGCACTTGGGGATGTCGGCGTAGGGCAGGCGCACGCCCTTCTTCGACCAGCCGGTGTAGCTCTCGGAGACCACCCACTCGCGCAGGTCCACGCCGGTCGTGTCGCGGTAGATCGTGATGCGCGCGACGAGCTCGATGGCCTCGTCGGCGTTCTTCTTCTTCTCGAAGCGCGCCAGCTCCACGTCCTCGGTGGCCGTGGGCTCCTTCGGGAGCTTCTCGAGCGCCTCGATGACGCCGTCGAGGACCGCGCCCTTGAGCGTCACGCCGGCCTTCGTGGGGCCCTCGTAGGTGTCGCGCTTGACGAAGGTGCGGATGGAGCCGAACGGGTACCCCTTGAACTCGTCGGCGTAGAAGCGGATCTCGGAGCCGTCGGGCATCGTCAACCGGCCGACGTCCTTGAGCGGGTTGAACGCCGCGGGGGTCTGTCCCTCTGTCATACACGCCTCCTGGCCGCGAAACCGGCCTTCATCCTAGTATACGCCGAGGGGGCCGTTTTAGTTCCCTCGCCCGTCTCAGCGCGTCTCGGCGGCGGGCGGCGCGGGGGGCTCCTCGGCCGGGGGGTGCTGGACCTCGGGCGGCGGGGGGGTGTTGCCCCCGTTCTGGTCCTCGTCGGACTGTTCCTTGAGGCGCTGGCGCGCCGCGCGCTCCTCTTCGGTGAGCTCCCCGCCGGAGAGCTCCTTCATGTTGAGCTTGTGGACCGTGTCCTGCGCCCGAGAGACGGAATCCGCGAGAGCCTGCTTCTCCTTGCGCTCGAGCGCGGCCTCGTTGCGGCAGGCGGCCGCCGCCAGGGCGGCCAGGAGGAGGGTCGCCCGTCTCAGAAGGAGCTCCATTGCCCCCCGCTCTTGTCGGTGTGGGTGCACCAGAGCCAGACGCGGCCCCATTCGGCCGTGGTCGGATAGGTCCCGTCGTAGCCCCAGGCCCCGTAGCCCGAGTCGTGGGTATGGGCCTGCGTGTAGTCGTGCTTGTAGACCGCGTTCGAGGAGACGTGGTTGCGCAGCTCGGCCTTGGGGACGGTGTTGATGTACTTGGGCACCAACGTGGTGGAGAGGCCGGTCCAGTTCGTCGTGTTCGAGGCGTTGGCCGAGATGGGGAAGTACCCCTCCATATCGGCGTAGTAGATGTTGAGGGCCGAGCGGATCCTCCCGAGGTTGCCCTTGGTGTTGCCTTCCTTCGCCTGGACGATCAGGTTCGCGAACTTGGGGACGGCGATGGCGCTCAACAGGCCGATGATCGCGACGACGATCATCAGCTCGATGAGGGTGAACCCGCGCCGACCGGCCTCGCGTCCGTTGTCTCCGCGCATCTTCCTCCTCCGCGCCGTTATGACGGATGATGAGGAGAGGAATGTGCGATCCGGCGCCGCCGAAGCCGCGGGAGACGTCCCGGAGCCGTCGCCAGAGGATAACCCCGTTAGCGGCGGGCCGCCAGGAGGGGTCGGTGTGACTTTCATCGCCCTGATTATGGCTGACGCCCCGACGGTCTGCAAGGACGGCCGTTTGGGCCCAAAGGCCTAGGCGGAAGGGGGTCTCGGGACCCTCCACGGCGCGCGCCGCCCGGGGCATACTGTGGCATCGGAGGCCTCATGAAAAGACTGATCCCCGTCCTCGCCGTCCTCGCCGCCCTCGCTGGCCCGGCGTCCGCGGACACGAACGCGCAGCTCCAGGGCGCGGCGGCGATCTCCCAAGCGGCGGCGGGCTCCGGGTCCCCCGAGGCTTTGAGCGCCAGCGGAGCGCTGGCCTTCGGCGAGAAGACCGGCCCGGCCGCTCCCGTCCAGGCGGGCTCCCAAGAAAATTGGACGGCCTCGCAGCGCGATTTCATCAACGCCGAGGCGGCCAAGCCCTCCGCGAAGACGGGCGAGGTGCCCCCTCCGGGCGCGCTCGCGAAGGTCGGCTCCACCTTGAAGGAGTACACCCCGCACCTCCTGACCGCCGGCATCGGCGGAGCGGCGGGCGCGGTCGCCGCGAAGGCGGCGGGCTTCGGCCTCTTGGGCGGCATCGCGGCCGGCGCGGGCATCGGCCTGGCGGCCATGTACCTTTATAAGAAGGGCGAGACGGCGGCCTCCATCGGGGCCGCCAGCCTCGGTCTCGCCGGTCTGGCGGTCGGCGGCCCGGTCGGCGGCATCGTCGGCGCCATCGTCGGCGGGCTGGGCGGCTGGCTGCTCAAGAAGTTCTTCTCTTAAGCGCGATTCCGTAAGACCTATAATCGGGGGATGAGCTTCCTCCTGAAGCCCTTGCGCCTGCTCGCGAAGGCGCTGGCGGCGCTCGACTCCCCCGAACAGCTGGCCGCGGGGCTGGCGCTCGGCTTTTCGGTGGGCCTCATCCCCAAGACGAGCCTCCTCGCCGCCTTGGGCCTGACCCTGCTGTGCGCGCTGCAGGTCAACCTCGCGGCCGCCTACGCCGCCGCGGCGCTCGCCTCCGCCGCCGCCCTGCCGGCCGACCCGTTGGCTCACGCCGTCGGAAACGCCCTCCTCGTCAAGGCCGCCTTCCTGCGGCCGCTGTGGACCGCGCTCTACAACCTCCCGGTGGTCCCTTGGACGGGCTTCAACAACACCGTGACGCTCGGCTGGACCGTGCTCGGCCTCTTGGCGGCCTACCCGCTCTATCGCGCGCTGCTGGGCCCCTGCCGGACGTACGCGCCGGCCCTCGGCTCCCGGCTCAAGCGCTTCAAGGCGGTGCAGCTCCTCCTCGGCGCCGAAGTGGGGGCCAAGCTCTCATGATCCGCTGGTCCTACCTCGGGCCGCGCCTCGTCGTCCTGGCCCTCCTGTGGGCCGGGGCGGTCTGGGGCCTCGACCCCGTCCTCAAGCTCGCCCTCGAGCGCGGCGGCTCGGCGGCCCTGGGCGCGCGCGTGTCGGCCGCGGGCCTCAAGACCAAGTTCTTCCCGCCCGCGCTGACGGTCACGGGCTTCGCGGCGGCCGACCCGGAAAATCCCATGCGGAACCTCTTCGAGTACCGCGCCGCGACGTTCGCGTTCGAAGGCCGCCCGCTCCTCGAGAAGAAGCTGGTCGTATCCGCCGCGGCCCTTGAGGGCCTGGCGCTGGGCACCCCCCGCAAGACCTCGGGCGCGCTCCCGAAGGCCGCGCCGCCGCCGGGCGCCGCCGCGCTGTCGCGTTGGGCCGGCGAGGCGAAGGGAGCGTTGGGCGCCGCAGGGACCTCCGCCAAAGACGACCTCGCCGCCTCCTATAAAGTCGACCCCGAGCAGCTGGCCTCCGTGAAGCTGGCGCGCGAGCTCGAGGCGCGCTGGCCCCAGACGCTCGAGGCCTGGCAGGGGAAGGCCGCCGCGTTCGACGCCGAGGGGCGGGCCAAGGAGCTCGAAGCCCTCCTTAAGAAGGCCGAGACCGCCGGCCCCGCCGAGAAGCTGGCCGCGGCGGCCGAGCTCGCCAAGAAGGCCGGGGAGCTCCGCCAAGGCGTGAAGGGGCTGACCGACGGCTTCAAAGCGGAGCTCGAGCGCGCGAAGGCCGACCTCGCCGCGGCCGAGCGCGCCAAGGAGGCGGACCTGCAGGCCGCGGCCGCC
>SCTT01000195.1 GCA_004322435.1 bacterium | reverse complement strand
CGTCCTTGGCGGCCTTGGCCGCGCCGATGGCCTTGGAAGACTCGTTGCGCTTCGAGCGCAGGCCCTCGACCTCGACCAAGAGCTGCCGGCAGCGCGCGTCGAGCTCGAGCGCGCGCTCGAGGGCGGCCGCGGCCTTCGGGCCCCGGTCGGCGGCTCCCTTGCGGGCGCGCGCGGGGTCGGAGCGCAGGAGCTTGAGGTCGTTCACGGGGCCTTGGCCGCCGCCGGCTTCCAATCGACCGGGATGGTCTTGGCGACGACCCTCCCCTCGAGGCCCTCGCCGGCGCGCGGCAAAAAGACCGCCTCGATCTTCAGGGCGTCGGGCCAGTAGCCGGCGGCGCGCAGGCTCTTGAGGTGCTCGACCACGGCCACGCGGTTCAAGGGCAAGACGACCGACACGCCGCGCCCGCGCTTGACGACCGGGATGTGGCGCTCCTCGAGGAGGAACGGCACCGTCCACTGGCCCTCCGCCGTCTCGCCCACGCGGCGGATGCGGGCGCTCAGCGCGAAGCGGATGACCGCGCCCGACTCGGCGCGCGGGCCGTCGTTGTCGACGCTCAACGCCGCGCGCAGGCGCGCGGCGGGCTTCGCGTCGGGCGGCAGGTACAGGCTCTCGACGGCGTGGAACACCGGGCGGCCCTTCGTAGCCGAGATGGACACCTCGATGGCCGCCGAGGACACGGTGACGCCGGCCGAGGCCGGGACCGAGAGCAACGCCGCCAGGAAGGCCGAGGTCATGGCCGGATTATAGGATTATCCCTTGAGGACGCCGAAGGGTTTGAGCTTGGCGACCCGCCGCGACAGGCCGGCGGCCTCGCAGACCTCGACGACCTCCGAGACGTCCTTATAGGCCTCGGGCGCCTCCTCGGCGAAACCCTTCCAAGAATCGGTCCGGGCGGTGATGCCGAGGTCCTTCAAGCGCCGCCTGAGCTCCTCGGGGCGCACGCGGCGCGCCGCCTCGGTGCGGCTCATCACGCGGCCGGCCCCGTGGCAGACCGAGCCGAAGGTCTCGAGCATCGCGCGCGGCGTGCCGACCAACACGTAGGAGGAGGTCCCCATCGTCCCCGGCACCAAGACCGGCTGGCCGACGGCGCGGTAGGCTTCCGGCACGTCGGCGTGCCCGGCCGGGAAGGCGCGCGTCGCTCCCTTGCGGTGCACGCACAGGCGCCGCTCGACGCCGTCCACCGCATGACGCTCGTATTTGGCGAGGTTATGGCTCACGTCGTAGAGGACGCTCATGCCCAAATCCGCCGCCGAAAGACCCAAGGCTTCACGGCAGGCCGCGCGCACCTTGTGCGTGATGGCCTGCCGGTTGCCGCGCGCGAAGTTCGCCGCGGCGGCCATGGCCGAGAGGTAGTCCTTGCCCTCGCGGGAATCGAGCGGCGCGCAGGCGAGCTGGCGGTCGGGCAGGGAGATGTTGGCGCGCTTCATGGCGGCCGGCATGAGCTTTAAGGCGTCGGTGCAGACCTGGTAGCCCAGGCCGCGCGAACCGGTGTGGACCATGACGACGAACTGGCCCGGGAACAGCCCGAAGGCCTCGGCCGCCTTCTCGTCGAAGACCTCGTCCACCGCCTGCAACTCCAGGAAGTGGTTGCCGCTGCCGAGCGTGCCCAGCTGGTCGCGGCCCCGCTCCAAGGCGCGGGAGGACACCCGGCCGGGGTCCGCTCCCGGGAAGGTCCCCGCGTCTTCCAAGACGTCCAGGTCGGCCGCCTCGCCCAGGCCGCGCTTGACCGCCCAACCCGCGCCGCCCTCGAGCAGGCCTTCGAGTTCGCGCGGCTCGAGGCGCAGCCCGCCGCCCCGGCCCACGCCCGAGGTGACCGTCGCGTGCAGGGCGTCCATCAGAGCCTCGGCCTTCGGCCGCACGGCCGCGGCGAGCAGCCCCGTGCGCAGCACGCGCATCCCGCAGGAGATGTCGTAGCCGACGAGGCCCGGCGAGACGACGCCCACGCGTTCGTCGGTCGCCGCCACGCCGCCCACCGGCGCGCCGTAGCCCCAGTGGCAGTCGGGCATCGCCAACGAAGCCCCGACGATCCCGGGCAGGCAGGCGACGTTGGCGACCTGCTCGGCCACGCGCTCGCGCTCGATGCGGCCGATCATGGACTCCGAGGCGTAGATGCGGCCGGGGACGCGCATGCCGCCGGTCTTGGGGATGTCCCAGACGTAGTCGCCGGCCCGCTTGGCCTTCATGCCGCCGATGATATCAGAACGGCGGAATTTACGCGCTTCGGGCGCGTGGCTTCGAGGATTCCTCGTACGGGAATCCTCGAAGCGGGAACCCTCTGCGAGGCATGGGCGGGCTCTCGCTCCGCCATGAACGGCGAAGTCCGCCGTGGGAATTTCCCAACTATCCCCGGGGATAGTTGGGGATAACTCGAGCCGTGACGACAGGTGTTTGGCGACCGGCTAAACGTCGAGGATGACCGTCGCCGAGAAGAGCCCGGCGGCGCGCTCCACCTTGAGCCCGTGGTAGGTCGCGGCCTTCACCTCGCGGGCCGGCCGCTCGCCTTCTCCGAGCGCCCGCCACGACGCGTTGAGCGCGAGGCTGCGGCCGGTCGCCTCGACGGCGCGCCCGCCCGCCCACACCTCGCCACGCGCCGACAGGCGGTAGACGAGCTCCTCGAGCCAGACGACGAGGAGGTCTTCGGGGGTGTCGGACTGGAAGGAGACCTTCTCGTTCCACTGGGCCTTGCCGGCGTCCAAGCCCCACAGCGCCATCAGGCCCTTGGCGGCGTTCATGTGGAGCTCCGCCCACGTGCGGCCGTGGGCGCGCACGGACGCCTCGGAGGTGTGGGGGAGGAGGGAAAAAGAAGGGGCGGGAGCCTTACGGCCCCCGCCCCTTTTGGCGGCCATGTCCGCTATTCCGCCTTAGGCAGCTCGAGCTGCCCGTCGCCGGACTCCTTCTCTTTGACGACCGGCGCCACGCGGGCGACCTTGTCGCCCTCCTTCAGGCGCACCAGGCGCACGCCCTGGGTGTTGCGCGAGATGGTCTTGATGGCCTTGCACTCCATCCGGATGGTCATCCCGCCCTCGGTCATCACCATCAGGTCCTCGTCGTTGGTGACGAGCTTGATGCCGATGACCGAGCCGTTGCGGTCGGTGGACTTGATGGTGATGACGCCGCCGCCGCCGCGGTGCTGGTCGCGGTATTCCGAGAGGTCCGTGCGCTTGCCGTAGCCGTTCTCGCAGACGGTCAACAGCGTCTTCTTGGCCTTGGGAGCGCAGGCTTCCATGCCGACGACGAGGTCGCCCTTGTCGAGCCGGATGCCGCGCACGCCCATGGCCTGCCGGCCCATCTCCCGGATGTCGGTCTCCGGGAAGCGGATGGCCATGCCGTCCTTGGTGCCGATGAGGATCTCGTTGTCGCCGGTCGTGTGCTGGACCTCGACCAAGACGTCGCCCTCGTCGAGGCCGATGGCGGCGATGCCGGAGCGTCGGATGTTGGCGAAGTCCGAGAGCGGCGTCCTCTTCACGGTGCCGTTGCGCGTGCACATCGTGAGGAACGTCTCCTTCTGGCCCTTGTTGCCTTCGAAGGACCGGATGGCGATGACCGAGGTGATCTTCTCCTCGCCGGTGATCTGCAGCAGGTTCACCGCCGCCTTGCCGCGTCCCGTGCGGTTGCCCTCCGGGACCTCGAAGGCGCGCAGCGCGTAGACCTTGCCGCGGTTGGTGAACATGAGGAGCGTCGCGTGGGAGTCCGTCACGAAGAGGTGCTCGATGAAGTCCTCTTCCTTGACGTCCTGCCCGGTGACCCCCTTGCCGCCGCGGCCCTGCACGCGGTAGGTGTCGACGGGGATGCGCTTGACGTAGCCGCCGTTGGAGAGGGTGACGACGACCTCCTCTTTCTGGATGAGGTCCTCCAAGGTCATCTCGGCGGCCTCGGAGGTGATCTGCGTCTGGCGGGCCTTGCCGAACTTCTCCTTGACCTCTTCGAGCTCCTTGATGACGATGGCGAGCACCTTCTTGACGTCGGCGAGGATGCTCTTGAGCTCGGCGATGAGCTTGACCAGGCCGTCGTACTCCTCCTGCAGCTCGTCGACGGAGAGGCGCGTGAGGTTCGCCAGGCGCATGTCGAGGATGGCCTGGGCCTGGATCTTCGAGAGCTCGAACTCGGCGATGAGCTTCGTGCGCGCCTCCTCGGTGTCCTTGGCGCCGCGGATGATCTTGATGACCCGGTCGATGTTCTTGACCGCGACGATGAGGCCTTCGAGGATGTGGGCGCGGTCCAAGGCCTTCCTCAGCTGGAACTTGGTGCGCCGGATGACGACGGTCTTGCGGTGCTGGATGAAGTGGCCGAGCATCTCGCGCACCGGCAGCACGCGCGGGCGGCCGTCCACCAAGGACAGCATGATGACGCCGAAGGAGGTCTCGAGCTGGGTATGCTTGTAGAGCTGGTTCAAGACCACGTTCGCGTTGCCGTCGCGCTTGATCTCGATGACGACGCGCATGCCCTTGCGGTCGGACTCGTCGCGGATGTCCGAGATGTCGGGGATCTTCTTGTCGCGCACCAAATCCGCGATGGTCTCGAGGAGCGTGGACTTGTTGACCATGTACGGGAGCTCGGTGACGATGATGGCCTGGCGGCCGCCCTTGATGTCCTCGATCTCGGTGCGGGCCTGGGTGCGCACGGAGCCGCGCCCGGTCTCGAAGTAGTCCCGGATGCCCGCCCGGCCGCGCATGATGCCGCCGGTGGGGAAGTCCGGGCCCTTCATGATCTTCATGAGCTCCTTGGTCTCGATCTTGGGCTCCTTGGCCACGACGATGGCCGCCTCGCAGACCTCGGCGAGGTTGTGCGGGGGGATGTTCGTGGCCATGCCGACCGCGATGCCCTGAGAGCCGTTGACCAAAAGGTTCGGCAGGCGGGAGGGGAGGACGACGGGCTCGGCGGTGGTGCCGTCGAAGTTGGGGGAGAAGTCGACGGTCTCCTGGTCGATGTCGGCCAAGAGCTCCTCGCCGACCTTCGCCAGGCGGCACTCGGTGTAGCGGTAGGCCGCCGCGGGGTCGCCGTCGACCGAGCCGAAGTTGCCCTGGCCGTCGATCAAGGGGTGCAGCAAGGAGAAGTCCTGCACCATGCGCACCAAGGCGTCATAGACCGCGGAGTCGCCGTGCGGGTGGTACTTCTTGAGGACCTCGCCGACGACGCCGGCGCACTTCGAGTATTTCTTGTTCGAGGCCAGCCCTTCCGAGTGCATCGCGAACAGGATGCGCCGGTGCACGGGCTTGAGCCCGTCGCGGATGTCCGGCAGCGCGCGCCCGACGATCACGGACATCGAGTAGTCGATGTAGGAGGCCTTCATCTCCGCGCTCAGGTCGCGGTTGACGATGTTTCCGACCGGCTCCGGCGTGAGGTCCGCCTGCTTGGGGGTGGTCATGGGATGGTCTCTCTGGGATCAGACGTCGAGGTTCTTGACTTCCTTCGCGTGCTTCTCGATGAACGCGCGCCGGGGCTCGACCTTGTCGCCCATCAGCGTCGTGAAGGCGAATTCCGCGTCCGGGCCGCTCTCGATGACGACCTTGAGCAGCCGCCGCTTCTTGGGGTCCATCGTCGTCTCCCAGAGCTGGTCGGGGTTCATCTCGCCCAGACCCTTGTAGCGCTGGATCTGGGCGCCGTGCCGGCCGGCGTCGCGGACGGCGTCGATCAAGTCCCGCAGGCTGTAGCCGAGGCGCTCGGAGCTGCCGGTGAGCGACTTAAACAGCGGCCGCGTCTTCTCGTCGCGCATCACGTCGTACTGCTTGATGTCCAGGCGCATGTCCTTGAGCTTGCGCGCGATCTTGTCGAGCCGCTCGTACTCCCAGAGGTCCTGGAAGTCCGGCTCGAGGGCGTCCTCGTCGCCCTCGTATTCGGCGACGACGGCCTGCTCGCCCCCCTTCTCCGCCGCCGCCTTCTCGGCGGCCGCGGCGATGAGCTGGGCCTTGCGCTCGGCGACGTATTGGTCCCGGAAGTCCTGCCATTCCTTCTCCGAGTAGAAGCAGCGGTATTCGCCCGCCGCGTCCTCGATGCGGTAGCGGGGGAGCTTGCCGGCTTCGGCCGCGCCCAGGTAGTCCTCGAGGTGCAGGCCCTTGCGCTCCAGGTTCCGGAGCGTCGATTCGATGTCCGCGATGATCTTGAGGAAGCCCGACAGCTCTTCGGGGGCGATGCGGTGGGCCTTGTCGTTGGCGCCCAGAGCGAAGACCTCCGCGGAGCTGATCCCTTCCTTCAGCAGCCACTGCTCCATCTTGTCGTCGTTGTCGACGTACATCTCGGTCTTGCCTTTCTTGACCTTGTAGAGCGGCGGCTGGGCGATGTAGACGTGGCCCCGGTCCAAGAGCGGCTTCATCTGCCGGTAGAAGAAGGTCAACAGGAGGGTCCGGATGTGCTGGCCGTCCACGTCGGCGTCGGCCATGATGATGAGCTTGTGGTAGCGCAGCTTCTCGAGCTTGAGGCCTTCCTCGCCCTCGTTGCCGATGCCGCAGCCGATGGCGGTGATGAGGGTGCGCACCTCCTCGTTCGAGAGGATCTTGACCATGCGGGCCTTCTCGACGTTCAAGATCTTGCCCTTGATGGGCAAAATGGCCTGGTACTCGCGGTTGCGGCCCTGCTTGGCCGAGCCGCCGGCCGAGTCGCCCTCGACGATGAAGAGCTCGGAGCGCTCGGGGTCGCGCTCCTGGCAGTCGGCGAGCTTGCCGGGCAGGGAGGAGCCGTCGAGCACGCCCTTGCGGCGGGTCAGCTCCTTGGCCTTGCGCGCGGCCTCGCGGGCCTCGCCGGCGGCCATCGCCTTGTTGCAGATGGCCTTGGCCGTGGAGGGGTTCTCCTCGAAGAAGGTGCCCAGGACCTCGCCGACGGCGGACTTGACGATGCCTTCGACCTCGGCGTTGCCGAGCTTGGCCTTGGTCTGGCCCTCGAACTGCGGGTTGGGGATCTTCGTCGAGAGCACCGCGCACAGGCCTTCGCGGCAGTCGTCGCCGGTGACGCCGAAGTTCTTGCCCTTGAGGAGGTCGAACTTCTTGATGTAGTCGTTGATGACGCGGGTCAGCGCCGAACGGAAGCCGGCCAGGTGCGTGCCGCCCTCGGGGGTCTTGATGTTGTTGACGAA
>SCTT01000194.1 GCA_004322435.1 bacterium | reverse complement strand
GCTCTTCCGATCTCCTAGAACGGCGATTGAGACCGAGTTGTCCTCTTGCGTCATTGCCGAATCCGCCATGGCGACCGGTGGGTCGTCGACGGGGGCTACCGTGACGGACACCTGGGCCGAGGCGGTGGCGGTCCCATCCGTGACGGTGTACGTGAAGGAGTCGGTGCCGAAGAAGTCGGCGGCCGGGATATAGCGGATGGCGTCTCCGGCGATGGCTACCGTTCCGTCATGGGCGGACAGGGGACCCGCTGAGGTCAGCGTTAGGGTATCCCCATCCAGGTCGTAATCGTTCTCCAAAACGGACACTAGGACCGCGGTGTCTTCGGGGGTCGCGCCGGAGTCGGCCACTGCGGTGGGAAGGTCGTTGACCGAGCCCACGACCACCGTCACCGATGTGGAGGCCGCGAGGAGGCCGTCCGTTGCGGAATAGGGGAAGCTGTCCGTGCCGAAGAAATTGACGGGAGGCATATAGAGGAGAGAGGTTCCCTGGACGGTCAGAGTCCCGCCGCGGTTGGAATGGGCTGGGGCTGACAGGGCCAGGGTATCGCCATCAACGTCTTGGTCATTGGCGAGCAGGGAAAGGGCGACCTGGGTATCTTCCGGGGTGTAGGCGGCATCGGCAACGGCCACGGGAGCGTCGTTTATGGCGAGGACGGTGACCGCCACCCGGGCGGACACCGTGCCCTCCCGGAGATCGGTGACGGTGTAACCGAACGAGTCGGCGCCGTTGAAGTCCGGATTCGGCGTGTAGCGAATCGAACTCCCTTGGACGGCGGCCGTGCCGTTGGCGGGGGCTTCGATAGCGCTGATGCTCAGCGTGTCCCCATTGGGGTCGCTGTCGTTAGCGAGGACAGCGACCTCCACCGCGGTGTCCTCGTCCGTTTGGGCAACGTCGTCGGTGGCGACCGGCGGCCGGCCCACGTCCGCAAGGGTAGCCAGCACGACCGGTGCGGTGGTGCTCAGGCGAGCCTCGAGGAACGCTCCTGAAGGGGACGAAACCTGGGCCAAGGTAGTAGAGCTCCAGGCCGTCCCGTTGAAGATGAAGGCCGCGGTGGGGTACCCCTCGGGCGCGGAATAGCGCAGGACAGCCGCTACGGGGGCCGCTCCTGGGCGCAGGGCATATAGGTCCGTGAGAAGCTCAAGGTGCTGGGAGGTCGCGGCGGCGACAGCGGCCGCAGAGAGTGCGGCTTCGGGCTCCGCCAGGGTGAAGGGGGCGGTGGCCGAAGCCTGCAGCTCCGGGGTGCCCCCAGCCGCCTTCGTGCTGATAGCAGTGTAGAGGTACGTAACCTTGAACTCGCCGCCATAGACCGTGGCGGCGTTCCCCAAGAAGTCCGTGGCCAAGACCTGCAGGCGCCACATCCCGTCATCAAGGGCGGCCGGGTCCACCGATTGACCAGTTTGGACCACAACGGCGGCCGGCAACGTCCCGCGGGAGCCTCCCAAGTCGACGGTCTGGATTAAAGAAGCCGTTACGGCCGGGGCGTTGTCGTAATCGTCCGCAACCGTGAAAGCGATGCCGATGAGGTCTCGGCCGGCAAGGAAGTCCGCGCCGGCGGAAGGCGACACGGCGGCGATGGCGGGCGCGGAGGTATCGACGACGACGGTCAGGAGGGAAGCGAGCGCGGCATTGCCGAGGCGGTCCGAAGCGGAATAGACGACGTTGTTGACGCCCGCCGGAAGGTTCAGGGTTGCTGGCGAGGCTGAAGAGACGGCGGTGCCCTGACCGTCGGTGAAAGTAATGGATTCTCCGCCTGAGGCTGCCCCGCCGATCGTGGAGTCGGCGGCGGTCAACGTCACGCTCGACCCCGCGGCGATGACAAGACGGCCTGAGGGCTCCGTCCGGCCCGCTCCAATGATGGCGGCAGTCGATACTGGGGCCGTGCCGTCCACGTAGACCGTCGTCCGGCTTGCCAGCGACGCGTTGCCGACGCGGTCGACCGCCGTCCACTCGATGAGGCGTGGGCCCTCTGCCAAAACCAGGTTCGCGGCGCCTCCTTCATGGGCGGAAGGCGTCCCATCGACATAGGCGTTGATGCGCGCAACCCCGGCGGCGGGGGCGGTGCCGACGTTAAAATCGAATGCGCTGATGGCGGCGGTGCTCCCCAATCGCGCGAAGAGGGCTCCAGAGACTTGGGCAGAGGTCCCTTGCACGGCAAACGAGGTTTGAGGAGCCAGGACATCCACGACAATCCGGGTGGAAGCGATCGCCTCTGTGTTGGCAATCCGGTCCACGGAGTAATAGGAGAGGTCATGGACGCCTGAAGTAAGTCCGAACGCGGTCGCACTCGATACGGTCC